>CATMBH010000244.1:0-2502 GCA_950063985.1 uncultured Fidelibacterota bacterium | reverse complement strand
AAAAAGGAAAAAATGAATATTAATCGAAATATTGTAAACTTAATTGGTTTAGGAATTTTGTTGGCAGGATCTATCCTGCAAGCGGAAACAATGGATATCCTGAAAAATCCGATCCTTGAGATTGATCGTATTCTTAATGCAATAAAAATTGATGGTGATCTAACAGAATTAGAGTGGGGGCAGGCCAGGGGCACAGATTATTTTGTAGAAATCGAGCCAGGGGAGAATATCAGGCCACCGGAAAAAACAGAAGTGAAGGTTGCCTATGATGACCAAAACCTGTATGTGGCATTCTGGGCCTTTGCCGATCCCAAGGATATCCGGGCTTCTTTCCAGAAGCGTGACCAGGCCTGGATGGATGATTGGGTAGCCATTTTTCTTGACACATATGGCGATGCCAACACCGGAACAATGATTGGATCAAACCCCTATGGGATACAGATGGATGCGAAAAATAATGGCGGCGGAAACGATGATCCAACATTTGACCTGGTTTATGAATCCAAAGGGAAGATTACCGATAAAGGATATCAGGTGGAAATGGCGATTCCATTTTCAAGTTTATCATTTCCGAATAAAGATGTGCAGGAATGGAAGATAGGATTCTACCGCAGTTTGCCCCGTGAAAAACGGTCACAGATCCTTTGGGGCGGGTTTGATCGTACCAACCCCTGTTTTTTATGCCAGATGGGAACCTTAAAAGGTATTCAGGGGATCAAACAAATGGGTAGCTTTGAGTTTCTGCCGGCAATTGTCGGTTCGCAGGTTTCAGAGCTTGATCAAAATAATACGCTTCAAAAAGGAACAGCAGCAGGTGAAGCATCTTTGGGAATAAAATATAGCTTCAGTTCTGATCAGGTGGTGGAACTCACCATCAATCCTGACTACAGCCAGGTTGAAGCTGATGAGGAGCAGGTAGACGTCAACACCACTTTTGCTCTCTTTTTCCCGGAAAAGCGACCTTTCTTTAATGCCGGGAACGATCTGATCAACACCTGGATCAATGCCATTTATACCCGTTCAATCAATAATCCTATCGCTTCCGGACGAATGATCAATAGGGGGCAAAAAAATTCCTGGTACCTGCTGTCGGCCATGGATGAAGATTCCCCATACATTATACCTGGAGAAGAGCAGAGTTTTTCTCTTTTAGGAGGACGAAGTATATCCAATATTTTCAGGTTCAGGCGGACATTGGAAGAAGCCAGTTTTTTTGGTATCCTGGCCACAGATCGTCGCATGGTTGACAATGACGGTAGCGGGTCCGTGGTTGGCTTTGATACACGATATAAATTTAATAAAACGTACCAAGTAGAGTTTCAAACCTTATTCAGCCATACCAAAGAACCTCATGACTCGCTGTTGATAAGCAATGTTAACTTTGGAGATAATCACACCTTTACATTCGACGGGGAATCATTTACTGGAAATGCGATGGAGCTTGAGTTTCGCCGCGAAACCGAACACTGGGGGTTAGAAACAGGTTTTGGCCACAGGTCACCTGCATTCAGGGCCGATAATGGGTTTATTTCCAATAATAACCAGCGCCGGGTCTACCTGGAAAGTTACTGGGTGTATACACCGGATAAAATGATCAGCAAAGTGATCGGTGGATTTCACTCCGGTATAGAATCAAATTTTGATGGCCAGATTAAAACACGTTACACAAGTTTTTTTGGAAATGTCATGTTACCCAGACAGACTCGATTAGCTGCCAATATAATTACCATTCCATACAATCATTTCAAAAATACAGAATTAACAGGACTATGGAAAATTCGTCTTCGAATTAATAGTCAGTTCAATAAATTAATCTCTTTTGGTGGAAGTCTTGGAAGAAGTATTGAGAAAGTGACCTTTCTGGATATCCCTGAAAAAGGAAGCAGTAATTCATTTTCGCTTTGGACCAGGCTGAAAGTTTCGGATCGAATGCAGGTAGGCGGTACTTATGAAAACCATCGAATGACGACTCTGGATAAAAAAGAAGAATATTATTCCGGTTATTTAACAGGAATACGGATGAATTATCAATACAATCAAGCACTCAGCTTTCGTTTACTGGGGCAGTATAATGATTTTAACCAGACATTTCAACTGCAGCCTTTATTAAGCTATCAGCCCAGCCCGTTTACGATCTTTTATATTGGTTCCACATCAAACCAGGTCGCTGAAAATTTGAGCATGGATTCTATACGGGACGGACAAGCGAAAGACCGTCAGCTGTTTTTAAAATTTCAATACCTTTTCAATTAAATAATAAAGGAGAGAGAAGATGAATACAAAAGAAAAACTGGAATTGTTGTGGAAATATCTATTGTTGCTTGTCATAGCAGTATGCCTGTTTCGATTTTCTGGAAAACCTCATTTCAAAATGATGGAAAAACACTTTAACCATGGCAAACATGAGATGTCCTTTTATGGAGATGACGACCATGAAATAGATGTCTGGGTAGATCAGGAAATAGTGGATGGAGATACGATAATGAAAGTTATAGTCAATGG
>CATMBH010000243.1:0-2509 GCA_950063985.1 uncultured Fidelibacterota bacterium | reverse complement strand
AAATTGAAAATAAAAGTATGAACGATAGTTTTTTCATTCAGATTTCTCTGCTTCTAGATTGAGAGAAAGGCGAATCTGTTTTTCTATCTCGATCTCATCACCGGGAAGATATCCTTGATGAATCCACACGACTTCCCTTTTTTGATTAATGATCAATGAAGTTGGGAGCAATAATGCATTCATTTTTTGTGCTATCTGCTGGTTGGGATCCAGGCCAACAATAAATTTATGTTTTTTACTACGAATGTAGCTTTTCACCCTAGACATACTCTTGGGTGAATCCGTACTGATACAAACAACCTTGAATCCTTTATCCTCGTATTTTTGGTGGTATTTATCTAAAAATACCATTGCTTTTTTACATGGAGCGCACCATGTAGCCCAGAAATCAATCAAAACAGGACCTTCCTTCAATAATTCATCTAAAGAAGTATGTCCGCCATCCATCAATTTGATGGACAAATTTGGTAATGCAGTACCCGATAATGGATCTGCATAGAGCATAGCCCCGCACATGAGACTTAATAAAAAAAGTTTCTTAATCATTTTTCTACTTAACTGAACTAGGTACTAACTACACAAGGAGATTTATTAATTAAACGGGTAATAATATACGTTTACTTAAAGGATAGAATACAAATATGATGCAAGCTCTGTTTCTGGAACGAATTTCAGACTCACTCTGCGAATACTATCAGCAGTTGTTATAGGTAAGCTAAACGTATATGTTACCGGTATTTTCACCGATTCCATGGCCACCTGTAGCGCCCATCCCCCAATCATAAACTCAATAAGGGGTGAAAATTTATGATCAGTGACATAATGGACATTTCTTGATTCAAGCTGATGGATGGCTGCTTCTGGGGTGTCTACAATCAACACTGCAGGTGCATTTGATTCATCTAAAAATGAAATAACAGGTATTGCCCTGTATTTGCCAAAACGGATTTTTTCGTGCAATGCATCAGAAAAATTGAACTTTTCCTTATTGAAATCAAATATCATCAGGGAGCCGTCTTGCTTTAATCCTGTATAAGGCAAAGATTTGAGCATGTCAGCAATAACATGGTCTTTTAGAGAATATTCTATTTTGATACTGACGTGCATTCTTTTCGCATTGTCTTCATCATATTCAAACTTCGGTTTCTTTATAACAATGTTGTATGGACTGGCCATGAGGTCATCCAGAACATCCATGAGCATCAATGTATAAGCATCATTTTCTGGATTATAGCTTGGTTGAGAGCTGCTACCCAATTCCAAAACCCATTCTTCACCTTTCTTTAAAGTTTCATACTTGGAGTCAAGACCTCTGGCTCCAATAACTAAATCCATACTTTTTTCCAATTCATCAATAGCTGTATCTATATTTCTACTGACATCTTTTGAATTTGTAAAAATAGTAGATTTTTTAGAGTCTGGTTTATCGATAGTGAATTCAGGATAAATTGATTTTTTCTTTTTATCTATGGGAATAAATGCTGTCAACATGGTTTCGACAGTTGCTGTCAATTTCATATTTAAATCAGAAATTTCATTATAATTCCCGCTTATTTTGCGGCGATCCGCTTCTTCCCATGTGGCAATATCAATTAATTGCAAGCTAACTTTTACATTATCTAGTTTACGCTCATATTTTCCGAGTAAAAGAAAATTTCTGGATCCTCGGGGTTGATGCAGCAGGAGCGAACGATTGTTCATAATCCCTTCCAAATCATCCTGTCCTTTTAAACGCAATTTTGATACATCCACCAGCTTGGCATTGAGCATATTAACAAAGCCATCCCCGAGCCAATCGATAGATGATTCCTGGGTTACGTTATCAAATTTGATGATATATAAATAAACGGATGGTCCCGCCTCGAGTGCAGAGAACAAAAAAATAACCGAAATTATAGTTTGAATGGGCTTCCGCATATATAGCCAAATTAGGTGGATTTTTCCCCTTTTACCAATGCTAATTCTTCTGACCATGCTGTTGTTTTTCCAACTTTGCCCACGTGTTCCTTAACGGTACAATACGGTTAAATACCGAAGTTTCAGTTGTTGAATCAGTGTCCTTACAAAAATAACCTAAGCGTTCAAACTGAATTTGTTCACCAATTTCAGCTTCAAGCAAGGATGGTTCAATTTTACAATGACTTAATACTGTCAATGAATCAGGATTGAATTCATCCAAGAAGTTATCTGCAGCAGCTGGGTCAGGTACGGTAAATAATCTATCATATAAACGGACTTCAGTATCCATGGCATCTTTCGCAGATACCCAATGAATTGTTGCTTTTACTTTCCTGCCATCCGGAGCTGAACCGCCTTTCGTCTCGGGATCATATGTACAATGCAGTTCAATAACATTTCCCTGGTCATCCTTTATGACTTTATTGCAGGTAATAAAATACGCATAGCGTAAACGCACTTCCCTTCCCGGCGCCATACGGAAAAACTTTTTGGGTGGATCCTCCATGAAATCATCACTCTCAATATATAATTCACGTCCAAAGGGAACTTT
>CATMBH010000242.1:0-2511 GCA_950063985.1 uncultured Fidelibacterota bacterium | reverse complement strand
CTGCATAACAAAGCGGTCCTGCAGGTGATCCATTTTCTGCCAGCAATGCTCCAGTTTGTACGACAATAACGATCCCATTTTTTCTTCAACAGTATTGATCAACTGTGTCAATTCAGTGATGCTCGGTGCTGCCAATTCCGCTGCCGCCGATGGCGTTGGGGCCCGCAGATCAGCCACCATATCAGCAATGGTAACATCTGTCTCGTGACCCACGGCAGAAATGATGGGTGTTTTACTATCAAAAATAGCTCTAGCGACCTTTTCTTCATTGAAAGGCCAGAGGTCTTCCAAGGAACCTCCTCCCCTGCTCAGAATGATCAAATCCACGTTACCACTTTTGTCCATTTCTTGAAGGGCTTCAACGATATCAGCTGCAGCTTCATCGCCCTGGACCAGTGTTGGCCGTAAAACCAATTCCACATAGGGCGCCCGGCGTCCGAAAATTTGCAGCATGTCCTGCACAGCCGCCCCTGTTTTTGAAGTAATTAACCCAATCGTTGTGGGAATTTTTGGCAATGGTTTTTTAAATTCCACAGCAAATAATCCTTCAGTCGCCAATTCTTTTTTCAAGGCTTCAAAGGCCAGGAAAAGTGTTCCCAAACCAGCCGGTTCCAGTCGCGTAACCATCAGCTGGTACTGGCCGCGGGGGGCATACACGGTCACCCTGCCGTTGAGTAAAACCTTCATTCCATTCTCCGGATTAAAACGCATGAATTGATTATTGCCCTTAAACATAACACAGCGGATCTCGGCTTCGTCATCCTTGAGAGTAAAATACATGTGGCCGGATGTATGATGGACAAAATTGGAGATCTCCCCTTCTACCCAGAGCTGGGAAAACGATCCTTCCAGAATTTCCTTTATCTGCCGGGTTAATGCACTGACAGAAAGTGTTGTAATATTAGCAATCATTTTGGTGGTTCGGGCGATCCAGCTGCCAGCCAGCACGAATACCAATACGATGCTGTTAAAACGGCAGCCTGGCCTAACCGGTCGTGGACAACATCTTCTGTTTCGGTGTACAGAATTTTCAGATATCTATCTTCATAATGCAATTTCTTATATGTGTTCAACTCTTTGGCCTGTGCTTTCGTTAAATGCTGGCGAGCTAATGAATCAGCCTTTAATAATCTTGGGTATACCTGGAATGAGTCTCGAGTGATATTCAATGCTGCATCCACATAATTCTCTATTTGACGGATTTCTCCAACAGGCTCGAAACGTGTTATAAGTTCATCCACCATACGGGATTCCCAGCGGAAATGAACACCTTCATTCCCCGTATTTTGGCCATTATAATTGGCACAGGCGTGAAGAGGCATGTGGAGATCAGCTACATAATGACCAAGATGACCCATATAATACAGAGCTTCATCCCATCTGTTCTGTTTAAACATTTTGATCAGAATTGCACAGATCTCATCTATAGCCCAAGGGGCCGCACCCCATTTTTTTATTTTTTCTTCACCAAACCGTTCCAACAAATCGGTGTAGCTGATAGATAATCCGGAAAAAGGGAAATCTTCATATAGATCAGCATCAATAAAATGACGATGAAATTCTTCTCTGTGTGTTTCTTTTATAAAGTCCGGGACGGGCGCAAACAACGCCAATTCATTTTGATGCTGTTTTGTAAAAATCCCAAATTGGTCTGCCATCATCTGGGCGGCATATTGATTAATTCGCCGGTGGACATCATAACCCCAGCCCCAGACTATGTTAACCAGGACAAAGGGTAGTATCCATCGCATGAACCTTTTGGTTCGCCCCATGGGCCTAACCCCCAGTTAAATTTTCTTCTTCTTATGACGATTTGCACGCAGGCGTTTCTTGCGCTTGTGCGTGTTCATCTTCCGCTTCTTACGTTTTTTCCCGCAGGGCATATATTACTTTCTATTTATGATTAATGTATCATTGACACGTTCCCGCATATGTTTCGCGGGCTTAAATGACGGTGCATTGCGCTCAGGTAAAAAAATCGGAGCACCCGTTCTGGGATTCCGAGCTTTTTTTGGTTTGCGGTGTTTCACACCGAATGTACCGAAGCCACGTAATTCCACGTGTTCATTTTTTGCAAGGGACTCAATAATGGCTGTCATAACACCGTTCATGACGGCTTCTGTCTCCACTTTTGTCAATCCAGTTGCTTCTGAAACTTGATCAATTATATCCTGTTTAGTCATGGTTTCTTTCCGAGATAAGGTTAAGTATTATCCCTGTTTCACCCATAAAACAAGTTTTTGTCCAGGGTAGATATATTGCCCGTATGCCAAATTATTCCAGCGTCTGATCTTTACTGCGCGTGTTCCATAATCTTCGGCAATATGGCCCAACGTATCCCCTTTCCTGACTGTATACACCACTTTAATATGTCCTGGTGGACCATCATGGGATGCATATGCTCCCCGAATGGGTATGGTCAATTTTTGTCCAATACTGATCTTATGTCTATTACGAATTTTATTTACAGCAGCAACATCATGGATTGAAACTTTATATTTTTTAGAAATG
>CATMBH010000241.1:0-2530 GCA_950063985.1 uncultured Fidelibacterota bacterium | reverse complement strand
CAACCTGTATGGAATATCGGTCGGCTACAACGGCAGCTCGGAGTGAAAAGAATTTACAACGAGCCGAAGAATGGGGGATTAAAGCATTAGAATCCCCAGAATGCGACCCGGTGAATGATGCCCGAGCACCATATTTTCTTGCTACGGAAGTTTATTTGGAACAAAAAAATTATATTAATTTTTTAAAACAAAATTTTCTTATTTATTATTTATTTATTCAGCTTAACCCTCCATGCATCCACAGTCCGGATTATGACGTATAACTTGTTGAACTTTGAAGATGAGAATGATCGGGAAGCTAATTTTATTTCTATATTGGATTTTGTGGAACCGGATCTGATTATTGCTGAAGAGGTTGTGGGCCAAACTGGGTTCAGCCATTTTAAGTCTGACGTACTTGATGTTTACGAACCTGGGGAATGGACGAGTGCACCCTTTTCCAATCAAAGTGCACAGCAGGACATTGCTCTATATTATAAACATGAACATTTTTCTTTTACCAGTACATCCACAATTAATACCGCTTCTTCATCAGGGTTAAGAGATGTAGTAGAATTTGTCATGGTTCATGAATCGTCAGGTATTGAGTTCAATATTTATGGCGTTCACCTAAAGGCAAGTTCAGGAAATAATAATGCAGCTCAGCGATTAGAAGAAGCAACAGTTCTTCGTAACTATTTGAATGACCTGAGTGAAGGAAGCTATTTCATGGTTGCCGGTGATTTTAACATTTATTCTAATTCTTCCTCAGAAGAACCAGCCTTTGATATGCTCACCGGGGATGCCAGTGATAATGATGGTCGGTTATTTGATCCCATCGATCGGATCGGCCATTGGCACAATAACAGTTCGTTTGCTGATGTCCATACTCAATCTCCGAGAACGACCAATTTCGGCGGAGGTGCAAATGGAGGTATGGATGACCGCTTTGACTGGCTCTTTGTATCTGATGCTATCCTGGATAATGCATCTGATATGCGGTATGTAGAAGATACTTATTGGGCCGTGGGGAATGATGGCAACCATTTCAATGATGCCATTAACAATGGAAATAATTCATCTGTCAATAATGCTATTGCAAATGCCCTTCATGATGCATCCGATCATTTACCAGTATATATGGATGTGTGGTTTGATGATCTGGTTTATAATAATGCAGGGATTGTGATAACAGAGATTATGCCGAATCCTGCAGCAGTATCAGATTCCTATGGCGAATGGTTTGAGATTCACAACACAACAGATTCCACCATTGTTATTGATGGTTGGATGATCAAGGATGGTGGGAATGACAATCACACCATTACGAATGTTGCTATGTCTGTATCGGTGATGCCCGGTGCTTATTTTGTATTAGCCCGAAATGCTGACTCTACCTTAAATGGCGGCTTAATTGCTGATTTTGAATACAGTGGATTTTTACTGTCAAATAGTGAAGACGAAATTATTTTATTGGATGCAGCCGGCGCCATTGTGGATGAGGTTCATTATTCCAATTCCTGGGATTTTGGCAATGGGTCATCCATGGAAATTCATGATTTTTCAATTGATAATAATTTGAGTGAAAATTGGTACGAAGCCACATTATCCTATGGTAGCGGCGATTTGGGAACACCAGGAACAAATTATGATGGAATCCTGAGTATGAATGAAAGTACAATTCCTGCCCAATTTCAACTGTTTCTGCCCTATCCCAATCCCTTTAATCCAATTTCGACAATCCGGTTTAATATTGGCGTTGAGACGTTGCACATTGCGACTCTGGTCAATACTGGTACATCGTCTCTACATATTTATGATATTAACGGCAAGGTAGTAAAAACATTATTGAACAATGAGTCGTTACCTCCGGGCCATTACGAATTTCAATGGAATGCACACCCGCACGCCAGTGGTGTCTATTTTGTTCAACTCACTAATGGAATATCATCCCAAATCCAAAAAACCATATTGATCAAATAAATGCGTTTCTTATGCAGTCTCATTCTTTTATTTAGCCTGTTGATCGGGCAAGAAAGATCGTTGTATAAAATTCAAACTGCCGAGGATGAATATGATAAATACACCTCTGTGGGTAACATCGGTCTTACCATCACCAATTTTGGCATCCTGGGAAACGGATGGAATCGCATGGAAGATGGCAGCATTCATCCATCCTGTCAGTATAAACAGCATACGGAGATCGCCCGGGAACAGATTGAACATTTCTCCTATTGTGGACTTTGGGTCGGCGGTATTGTAAATGGCCAGCGAAGGGTGTCAACAGCTATTGTGGATGGTGTTTTTGATGCTGGTGATGAGGGGTTCGAATTTTTCGCACAAACATCTATTAAGATCCAATCCTCTATATCATCTACAACGCAGGATTCCATGGCTGACTTCTATTCACCCTATGCGATTTCACATCAGGATATGATTGCAGAATTCAAGGATTATGGTATATCATCTAATGACAATCAGGGTATTTCAAACCATACTCCATTGGGAATTGATGTTCGAATGAAAGCATATTCTTGGAATTACTCCTATG
>CATMBH010000240.1:0-2553 GCA_950063985.1 uncultured Fidelibacterota bacterium | reverse complement strand
TAAAAGTGAGAAAAAGAAACTGGTGAAACTGCGTGCAGCGACAGGGGCATCGCTTTCTTGTCTTATGCTCGTGTTGGCGGTCCTTTCACATAACTGGTCAAAATTCACTGGATTAAATCTCTTGGAGGAAATTGAGATTAAGGGCGCAATCATTATACCGGCTGATGATTACCGTGATGCGCTTGTTCCTGTTTTGGGAACATCAATCAATAAACTTGACACGCGTAATATGAGTTTACTGCTGGAAAGCCATCCATTTGTTCATGCAACGCGCATCAGTAAAACCTTCCCCAATAAAATCGTCATAGAAATCTCTGAAAGGGATCCTGTCGCACTGCTGAATATGAACCCAATTTTATTTATTGATGAAGAAGGTGTAGTCCTCCCTGACCTTGGTAATGTAAGTGATGATATTATTCCTATCATGTCCGGTTTCAATACAGCGCACGAGCTATATCCTATCGGTCACCAAACCGTATCTCAAAAGGTTTTAGAATCGGTAGAGCTTATCGATTACATCATTGAGTATTATCCACATTTATATGATAATCTTTCAGAAATCACTCTGAACAGCAATGATGAATTTGTGCTGATTCTGGCAAATTATCCCACCAAAGTGATTTTGGGAACTGAACGATTTCAAGAAAAGATTCAGATTTTGAATTCATTCGAGCAAGCACTACCCAAACAAGAAGGATTACATCATTTTTCCACGCTGGATCTACGCTATAACCGCCAAATTATTGCCAGGGTACGCGCATGAAGGGTATCACTATGAATACGGCACAAACGCTCAGGGTTGGGCTCGATATTGGTTCATCATTCATTTCATGTGCCATAGCTGAAAAATTCTATGAAACAGATGAAATGAAACTCATGGGTATCGGCCGCTCCCCTTCTGCAGGAATAAAAAATGGTTCCGTTATCCATCGTGACAAGCTCATGGATGCCATTGAAGCCGCTGTTAAAGATGCTGAATTAATGGCTGGTTGTAAAGTGGATAAAGCAGTATTAAGTATTTCCGGGGAGAATATTCGCGGTATCAATACACAGGGTGCCATTGCCATTCAAAAAAGCCACCACTCATCTTTACCGGTGGAAAATGAGATTACAGAAAACGATGTTTATCGAGTGTTGGAAATGGCCCGTGCTCTTTCCCTGCCTCCGGACCGTGACATTATGCACGTTTTACCACAGGAATATGTTATAGATACCATGGATAATATCAAAGATCCCGTGGGTATGACCGGACGGCGCTTGGAAGCAAAAGTGCACTTGATCACCGTCCCCAGCGCAGGGGTAAAAAACCTCGTGAACTGCACGGAAGAATTGGGAATTCAAGTGGATGGGCTGGTTTTCCAGGGATTGGCAACAGGGCTCGCAACGCTGGATAGTGATGAAAAAGAATTGGGTGTTGCCTTGATAAATATCGGAGGAGATACTACTGAAGTGGTTGTTTATCACAATGACGGCATTCGTCATTCTGCCGTAATGGGCATCGGTTCCAATAGTATTACCAATGATATTGCTGTCATGCTGCAGATCGGTGTGGGCGAAGCAGAGGAAATCAAGAGAAAATACGCGTCCGCAAAAGCATCCATGTCCTCAACAGAATTAGAATTTGACCTGCCAGTGAAAAACGGAGGACTGGCACGGAAAGTATCAGAGCATGAACTCTCCCGTTATGTTGAAGCAAGGGCTCAGGAAATATTACAATTAATCGCCAGGGAAATCTTTCGCGCAGATATTAGAGACCAGTTAACCTATGGAGTTGTGCTGACCGGCGGCGGCGCACAACTGCGGAACATGGTCCCCCTCGCACAGGAAATATTAAAAATGCGTGTACGTCTTGGTATTCCTAAAAATATTAGTGGGGCTGTTGATGTTGCGTCTAATCCGGAACATACAGCAGTTATCGGCTTGCTGCACTGGAATGATGTGAAGCGGGAATTGGCTCCCACGGACGTGCCCATTAAACCCACCTTTGAACGAGCCGTTACCTGGCTGAAAAGCTGGATAAAAGGATTATATTGAAAATAATAAACACATACCTAACCACCAAACCAGAGGAGTTGTCTTATGTTATTTGAATTCGACAGTATAGTAGAACAGAAAGCTAAGCTAAAAGTCATTGGCGTTGGCGGCGCTGGTGGAAATGCCGTGAACCGCATGATCCAAGCCGGAATGCAAGGCGTTGATTTCATCGCCGTAAATACTGATGCTCAAGACTTGGAAAACAATGCCGCTAAACACAAAATCCAAATAGGAAAAAACCTGACCAAAGGCCTGGGTGCCGGGGCAAAAGCGGATGTCGGCCGTGATGCCATTGAAGCTGACAGTGAAGCGATTGTTGGTATACTTGAAGGGGCCGACATGGTTTTCATCACCGGCGGAATGGGTGGCGGAACCGGTACCGGGGCCGCATCGATCATCGGCGAAATCGCTCGCGAGATGGGTGCCCTCACCATCGGCATCGTCACGAAGCCCTTCTCATTCGAGGGTAAGAAAAGGGAACGGCAGTCCGAGCAGGGCCTCGCGGAGCTTCGTAGGACG
>CATMBH010000239.1:0-2561 GCA_950063985.1 uncultured Fidelibacterota bacterium | reverse complement strand
TTTTGTTTATAGACATTTAGTGTCACTGGCTTTTTAACTAAAGTTTTACCCTACAGCGGACAAAGCACTGGGTAGGGAGGCTGTAAAAGAACAGCTGCACACATTGTTATGCTATTTTTTGATATTTAGGCTTCTGGGGGTTAATATTGTCTTAATGAAATACTTCCTTGTACTACTAATTAGTTTAATTACTCTTAATTCTGATTTATTTGCTTCGCACCCTACATTTATTAACATCATAACGAATTCAGATACAATTCATCATCCAACTCTCACTGGTGTGAGTGAAACAGGAATCACTTTAGAAACGGGAATAGTTATATTGATTGATGATGTGAATGCAGTAATGGCGTACGGACCAACAAAGGGATTACCTATTCTTGCAGGCGCAGCCTGTGGGTATCTTGGTTTTTGCCCAGGGTTTATATTTGCAAGCCTGCTTGGAAGTTCTGAGGCAGAAGGGTCTTTGGGCTTAATGATAGGTCTTGGCACGGTTGCTTTATCTGGAATCTTTGCATATAAAACAACCCATCGTATTGTAAGAGAAAAAAACCAAAAAATGGTATATATGGATGGATGGAGCATTGGAGAAAAAAGGGATTTCTTTATCAATGCAATACCTTAATTACATTCGTTATTCAGTTTTCGATTCTTTATACAATTAATTTTCCCGCCAAGTAGCGGGGTTTTTTGTTTGTGGGATTGGGAGTAGATTTACGACACTATACATACTATGATTTGAAGAGAATTTGATAATATTGATGAGCTATGAGTGAATTCCGAGACCGGGTTAAGATTATAATTTTTGGCACAGATACCACAGCGGGTAAACTATTTGATGTTGTACTTATTTTCACAATTATCCTTAGCATTATTGTCGTTTTACTCGATAGCGTAACAGAATACCATCTGAAAAACAAAGATATTTTTTACATCGCGGAATGGATATTTACAATAATGTTTACAGCGGAATATTTACTTCGCATTTTTTGTATCAGAAGACCCGTCAGCTATATTTTTAGTTTTTTTGGGATTATTGACTTTCTTGCGGTTATACCCACGTATTTGAGTTTATTCCTGCCGGGCGCCGAAGTTCTTACCGTTATTCGTGTTTTGAGAGTATTGAGAGTTTTTAGAGTTCTGAAACTTGTCCAATATATGGGTGAAGCAAATTTATTAGTGAAAGCGTTTGTCGCCAGCCGCAGGAAGATATTTATTTTCCTATTCGCTTTAATGAATATTGTAGTAATCCTTGGCTCAGTAATGTATCTGGTCGAGGGACAATCATCAGGATTTACCAGTATCCCGCGCAGCATTTATTGGGCGATTGTAACTTTGACAACAGTAGGTTATGGGGACATTTCACCTGCTACGAATCTAGGCCAGGCAATAGCAGCAGTCATCATGATTATGGGATATAGTATCATTGCTGTCCCTACGGGTATTGTGACTTCTGAGATTAATTATGTTCTAAAAAAGACTAAGAAACGGAAATGTATTGTTTGTGATTATGCTCATAGCTGTTTACGTTACCAATAATGCCAGAGGCTGTCTTGAAGCGCCAAAGCTCTCTCCCTGTCTTAGCATCGACAGCTTTTAAATATCCTTCCAACGTACCATAAAAAACGATGTCTGAAGCGGTCGCTAATGCACCAGACCAAACTGAAAACCGTTCCGGATTGGACCAAATAATCTTACCTTCACGTGCATCCCAGGCAATGAAATTACCGAGATTGGGATCATCACCAACAGCATACATCGACAAACTCGCGCCAACATATGGCTGGCCAGCAACGTATTCCACTTCAAATGGTTCATAATCCATACAGACATGGTTTGTTGGTACATAAAACAAACCTGTACGCGGTGAAAACGCGGCTGGTTGCTGATTTTTTGTTCCTAGTGCAGCAGGACAAATGCCAGTGGTATTTTCGTCTTCACCATGATAGTCCGGCGAGTATTGTTGAACACGATCATGTCTGCCGGTTGCCAAATCAACGCCGTTAGACCAGTTTACAGAGGGATCAAATGTCTTCGCCACTAATAACTCCCCCGTCTTACGATCTAGCGTATAGGCAAAGCCATTACGATCGAAGTGCACCGCAGTTTTACGCAATTTATTTTTGATTTTCTGATCACTGAGAATGACTTCATTAACACCGTCATAATCCCACTCATCGTGTGGAGTCATTTGGTAAATCCATTTCGCCATTCCACTATTCAAATCTCTGGCAAACAGTGACATGGTCCACTTATTATCACCAGGTCGTTGCACAGGATTCCATGTAGAAGGGTTTGCAGTCCCGTAATAAAACAGATTTAAGTCAGGATCGTATGAAAACCAACCCCATGTGACACCACCACCGATTTTCCATTGATCACCTTGCCATGTTTTCAGAGATGAATCTTTACCTACCGGTTTCAACATTGAGGTGGTTTTTACTGGATCTACCAACATCTCATCATCGGGTCCTGTGGTATAGGCTTTATACTTCACATTCCCCTGTAAATCATAGGCCTGAACATAACCACGAATACCAAATTAACTGCCGGAGACCCCA
>CATMBH010000238.1:0-2563 GCA_950063985.1 uncultured Fidelibacterota bacterium | reverse complement strand
CCCATTCTATGGCCTGAGTGACCCTTCTTTCCCGTTCGGTAGGATCCACCTTGTTCAAAATTAGGGGAAGTTCTACATTCTCAAATACGGAGTAAACCGGCAGTAGGTTGTAGCTCTGGAAAATAAAGCCCATGCTCTTCCGTCTCAACCTGGCGCGCTCACCATGGGATGTGTTGTTCAGGGCCATGCCCAGCACACTCACCTGTCCTTCGCTGGGGGAGTCCAGTCCACCAATAATGTTGAGCAGGGTGGTTTTGCCGGAGCCGGAGGGCCCGACCAGGCCGGTGAATTCACCCTCGGCCAGGATCAGGTTCACATTCTTAAGAGCAGTGAAAAAATCACCACCCACAGGAAACCGTTTAACCAAATTTTGAATTTCAACAACAGAATTATTTGCCATAATTTTTCCTAATGATCATAAATAAACATGAATTGTAACCCGGCACCATATCCGGCTAATGTCTTTGGTAAATATTCTTCCGTAAAATTGTAATCAGATCTTTTTGGGCTCAGCGACAAAATCAAATTTAAGCTATAATGATCATAGGTTGCGCTCCACCGCAGATAATTGTAAGCCCGATTTTCATCCCAGTCTAATTGAGAGATCAACATAATCTGATGTATCATTCCCAAGGGTATACTTGCCATAAATGCGGTAAATGTTTGAGAAGTATTTGAACCATTTTGCTTTTGGTCAATATATAAAGACTCTGTCATAATCAGAATTCCGCTGGCGAGGGGCAGTGTGTAATCGGCACCCATGGTGACCATTTTTATTTCAGAATTATCGGAAAAAATATAGGCTCCTTCCATCCATGATCCAATATATCCATCATAGCGAAGATCCATGGCAACACGCTGATGAGGTCCCGAAATAATGACCGGGAACTGCCCTGCTGACTGGGGTGTCACTGTTGGATCCTGGTGATAGGTCAAACCCCACTCCCCGAAACCAGTTGATAGTTCTGCTCGTCCCCCAAATGAAATCGTATCCTGATTGGAGTTAATCAACCACGACCAGATAGATAATGAATTAGATGGAAAAACACGCAGCCGAAATGCTTCCACACCATCCGTTTGACCCGTTGGATCTTTGAGTTCGATGGTATCAAACCAGGAGAGAGTCCGTAAAATTTGAGACGGCCCAAAAACAATTTTCTGCAAGCCAAGTCGCGCTTCAATTTTTTCACTGGAATACCGCACCCACAAACGATGGTGATTTTCATGATTATTTAAAAGGGAATCTGCGGAATAACTGCGGTCGAAACGATAGGCCCATTCCATATCAATAAATTGGGAAGCGGATAAATCTCGTGATAAAGAAAGAGTGGGGATGTATCCAATTGATGATTCAAATGAAGATTGATTTTGCGGCGGATCATTTCCTGTGAGTCCACTGACCCAAAATTGACCTTTTATTAAAAAGGGCTGTGCTGCAGTTGTTTCTTGCGGGATTAGCAACATTAAGGCCAATATTATAAGAAGGTTGTTTATATTATTTGTATGATACAAAGAATTATTCAACTAGTACTTTTCTGTTAATAATGGAAGTTATGCTAACAATAAAATTATGACTATAGCGGAACTATCCTGCTGTGCAATTGCAGTTAGAAGGAAAAAGGCGGGAATGAGCATGGTCTAGTTTAGTCTCTAGCCCATTGCAGGTCCAGCAGGGGTAAAATATGCAGTAGGGCCATATGATCATTAGGATAGCCATCAGGATACAAACCATAAATTAGTTTATACCCAAAGGAAATATGAAAACGCGGCGATTTTTCCCAGGTCACCACGCTTTTATGCTCCAAGGCCATGGAACCTTTCATACCAGGAATCAGGAAAAGATCTCCATCCACAAGGTATGTCCAATTGCGCTTTAAACGACCATTCATGTCTGTGCCCAGCCGGAGGAGCCAGCTATTATAGTACACCGCTAAACGATGATAGACCAGCGGTAAATCTATAGTGGACTCCATTGCCAGATCTGCACTGCCCAAAGCAATTGCAACACCGGCTTTTGCTGAAAACACCCGATCTTGATCCAGCGGTTTGCTGGCAACTATTGTGTTCCATAATGAAAACATATGTGGTATTTCAAACTCGGGTGATATCATGGCGAACATATTAGGCCCACCTATGTCCATGCCCAGGGGGCTTTGCAGTTTTTTAAGTAATGGTGTGGGATAATAAAATGAATGGACAGTTGATATAGTCCACTCGCCTTTCTGCGGCCAGCGCTGTTTTACTGTTACGTTCGGCATCAGCAATGAAGATAATTTGAAAAAGGAAATTTCCCTATTTTCACTTTGTCCCCAGCGCACCGGCTGAAAAAGTCCATATTCCCAGCGACCTTGCGGCAATGTATACGCTGTTCCGGACAGCCATTCTCCTTGTGCAAACACTTGGCTGAATAAAATAGTTAAGATAATAATTTTTTTCATTACTCTAATATAATTGCACAACTGACCGGCGCATGGTCTGATAGATGAATGGTCTCTTGTATTGCCCCCTGGTAAGTGGTTCCACTGCCGGATGCAACGTTTTTATTAGTAAAAATATAGTCCAG
>CATMBH010000237.1:0-2626 GCA_950063985.1 uncultured Fidelibacterota bacterium | reverse complement strand
AAACCGATGATCGTGTAAAAGGCAATCCTCTGGTGATCAAAGGAGTAGCAACCAGTGGTGCGAACAAAGCAGATGTTGTTATTGGCAATTCTGATGTTATGAAGATCCAATCTGCCAATACTACAGGTGGTGTTCTTCGTGACTGTCGGGTATTATTTGTTCTAGACTGATAAATAATTAAGAAGGAATAATGATCGTGAAAAATATTCTTAAATGGGTCAGTGTATTATTTATCACAACTGCACTTGGCATTGCCCAGGATGTGGGGGAAATTGTTGCTGTCCCGGATGATACAACCAAGGACCCCGGTTTAAAGCCCGGCGACCTGGCACCGTCGTGGGCGCTGATGTATGCCCCAGGTAAATTCGAATTCTTAAAGAACTGGACTGTTGAACGTAATCTAAAATTGCGCAAATTTATGTCCCAGCCGGATCGCTACCCCGTGGTATTGAGTTTTTTTGCTACCTGGTGCGTGCCCTGTATGAAAGAATTACCCCATCTTGAAAATGTTTATCAAGCCTATAAAAATGAAAAGGTCAAATTTTTTCTGGTGGATATCACCGAAGCCACCCGCACAGGGGAAAATGAGAATTCGCCCAAAGCGGGACCCTTTTTAGCCGAAAAGGGTGTTACCATACCAATTTTGTACGATAACCGGGGAGTGGCAAAAGAACGCTATGGCGCAAAAACATTGCCTCGTCTCTTTGTCATCGATAAATTTCAGACAATTCGAGAAGTCAGGAAGGGATTCCATGAAGACGAAGATCTGGAAGGCGAATTATCCGCCATTATTGATGAACTAATGGCTGAAGAGGAATAAGGTGTGTTCCAGCGCACTGAAAAGTTATACTACACTCTGATAAATTGGAGCGCATAATGATGCAGACCAAACTAAGAGTTTTTAAAACCATCGCAGGCTTGTTTTTACCAGTATTATTGCTGGCCCAGGGCAATCCTGTTCTCAATGAAGAAACAGCAGCGGAACTTGCATCCGGTAAGTATACAGTCGCTGTTTTGGATTTTGAAGGAAGAGGCATTTCTCAATTGGAAGCAGCAACCCTCACGGATCGACTTTCATCAGAGTTAGCCAATACCAATGCAGTTATATTAGTGGAACGCGGTCAGATGTCAGAAATCTTGAACGAACAGGGCTTCCAGCAATCCGGTTGTACATCAGCGGAATGTGCCGCTGAAGTGGGTGCACTGCTTGGTGTAAAGAACATGATCTCTGGTTCATTTGGTAAACTGGGTAACACATACACTATCGATGGTAAAATGTTCTCTGTTGAATCGGGCGCAACCATTAAAACAGTCAGTAAATCCTATAAAGGTGAAATTGACGGTCTCATTACTGAAATTGAAATCCTGGCCTGGGAAATTTTGGGCTTAACGGCACCGGAGCATTTATTAGCTAAACAAAAGATGCCTGAAGGTGCGGTTGCTGCAGTTGCACCCGCTAAAAAAGGAGGAACCAATTGGTGGTTATGGGGCGGCCTATTACTCGTGGCCGGCGGAGGAGCTGCTGCTATGGCTATGGCTGGAGATGATGCTCCAGCAGTTTTACCTGAACCACCGACACTGCCTGAATAAATAAGGGTTATGAATAAAAAGCTATCAAGAATATATCTATTGGCAACATTTACGGTTGCCCTGTTTTATAACCAAAGCATTGTAGCGCAATCACTGAGTTTTGATGGGGTTGATGATTATATCCATACCAATGCGACTTATGAATTTGAGCAACGTACTGGCTTGGTTTGGTTTTATCCTTATGAGGTGAATGCCAATCGCGTGGTCTTCATCCAAGATGCTAATTGGTTAAACTATGGGGCCTTTAATGTATCTATTCACGCGGATGGTTCCTTGAGATCACGTGCAGGTAATACAGGCGGCACCATAATTTATCCTAATCTTACCCCAAATGAGTGGTATCATGTAGCAATCGTAAGGAGGCCAGATAGTTGTTTTTATTATGTAAATGGAGTACAAACTGCGACCTCTTTCGCAAGCAGCGGTGGTTCTTTTTCTCAAGCCAACGATCAGTTGGTGATTGGAGTAGGGAGAGAGGAGAACGTGAAATTCTTCAAGGGAAAGATTGATGAAGTTAAAGTGATTGCCTGCGATTTAAATGAGTTTGAAATAGATTCCATTTACCAACAAGAGAATCCACAGCCTCCATGTGTTATTGGTTATTGGCCATTTGATGGCAATACTAATGACTCCACAATCTATGAAAACGATGCTGTTTCTTTTGGAGGCCCTGCTACTTACGCTGCCGATAGATTTGGTAATCCTAATGGTGCTATTTCTTTTGATGGCGCAGATGATTATTTGGACACTTATGCCACCTATGATTATGAAGAGCGCTCCATAGGTTTTTGGTTTTATGCAGAACGCACTTCCAATGATATCGTTTTAGGTCAGGACGATAATAACCTTAATTATGGCGGCCTAAGTGCTGGATTTAATAATGGTCAATTAAGAGGTCGTGCCGGAGGAAGTGGATCTTCTCCCATTATTCCAAATGTGAGTTTGAATAATTGGTATCATGTGGTGATGGTGCGAACAGCCTCCACGAATTACTATTACTTAAACGGTCAGTTAGTTTCTAGTTCACCATCTAATT
>CATMBH010000236.1:0-2630 GCA_950063985.1 uncultured Fidelibacterota bacterium | reverse complement strand
TTCGTACGGTAAAGAACTGCAAAATCACTGAACGTACGCTTGTTCATTTTGATTTCTTTCTCCAAAACACTGATGAGCGCATCAGCTTCTTCCATCTCATCGTTTGTTTCCAGAAGCCCAAGCTTATCGCCGGCGCCATTCATAGCTTTTAATTCTTTCAGAGCACGGTTTTCATTATTTTTGACCACTGCGCTGGCAGCATTTAGTATCTGCTGGGTGGAACGGTAATTTTGCTCCAGTTTATAAATCTCACAACCGGGAAAGGTTTTTTCAAAATCAAGTATATTCCTTATGTCAGCTCCCCGCCAACCGTAAATGGACTGATCATCGTCGCCGACAACACATATCTGGTTATGAGCGTTGGCTATCGCGTTGATAAACAGAAATTGCGGACGATTCGTGTCCTGGTATTCATCTACAAGTACATACTTCCATTTTCCCTGGTATTTTTTCAACACATCCGGAAATTTTTCAAATAATACCAAAGGAAATAGTAAGAGGTCATCAAAATCCAGCGCATTGTTCTTCTTCAGAGCAATCTGATAATTCTTAAAAATATCACAGATTGTTTTATCCATAATAGTCCGGGCAGATCGTTTTGCAGCGTCAGCATTCAGCATTTTATTTTTATAATGACTGATGGTATTACTGACTGTTCTAGGATCTACAAACGACCTGGCAATATTTAATTCATCCATAACCACTCGAATGAGTGCAACCTGATCCTGCACATCGTAAATGACAAAATCTTTAGAAAATCCCAAGCGGTGAATTTCTTTCCGCAGTAGACGGGAACAGATAGAATGAAATGTACCAATATTCAGAGGTACATTTTTTTGATTGAGTAAAGCTATGACCCGGTTGGACATTTCTTCAGCTGCTTTATTTGTAAATGTTACTGCTAAAATTTCTTCTGGTTTGAAGAGACCTTCTTCAATCAAGTGTGCAATTTTATGTGTTAAAACACGTGTTTTACCACTACCGGCGCCAGCGAAGATCAACACCGGATTACCAACTGCTTGCACTGCTTTTTTCTGTACTTTATTTAGAGTCTTCTTTGCCATTTATTTAAGAATTTGTTTTATTTACTTTCTGTTCTTTGTGAGTTCTTTTGCGCAATTTTTTAAATATTCGTTTAGCCTGATTATGCTCTTGCTCTGTTTTTGTAAATGTATGATAGCCGTCTCCCCGAGCGACAAAAAACAGATAATCATTTTTCAAAGGAAACAATGCCGCCAGTATTGACTTTTTACCTGGATTATTGATCGGCCCTGGTGGTAGTCCTTTATTCAAATATGTATTGTATGGCGATTCAATCATTAAATCCTTCTTCAAGAGCCTTCGCGGACCATCATCAATGATATATTGGATCGTTGGATCGGCCTGCAGCTTCATCCCTTTTTGCAAGCGATTATGGTACACACCTGCTATGATGGGCCGCTCTTTATCATAGAGTGCTTCACCTTCAATTATTGAGGCCAAAGTGATCACTTCTATCTCATTCATACCTAATACCTGTGCACGATCCCTTAAGGAATCCGTCATACATTTATGGTATTGTGTAACCATTAATGACAGAATTATTCTAGGGTCCTCATTTTCTAGGAAATAATATGTATCCGGAAACAAAAATCCTTCAAAGGAATCATGGTTAATATTCCATTTTTTCAATAAGCTCCTGTCTTTACACAGTTCCAAAAAGTCATCAGCATCTATCCCCAATACTCTTTCCAGTTCAGCAGCGATTTTATTGATTGTCCATCCTTCAAATACTGTGATCTGTTTCAGATTTGGTACGCCATGGACCAATTGATCAATAATCTGGTAGTTGGACCTTGCTGTATGCAATGTATAAGAACCGGCCGGAAGTTTCTTTTCATGACCAAGCGTCCAAACAGCTATATTGAATGCACGTTCATTGGTTATGATATTCTTCTCTTTCAGAATACGACTTACATCTGCTACGTTAGATCTTTTTGGGATCTGAACTTTAATCAGTGCATAGGGATTACCCTGAGGCCAATTAATGATCAACAGGAAAAATGCCAGCAAACTGAATAGAAAGACTCCTAGCAACACGCCAATCAGTCGTTTCCCCGGATAAAAGTACTGTAACGCCATGATTATTGGGGCGCGAATTTAGGTACTTTAAATTACACAAGTCAATTTTCTGTTTAAAAATAAATTGGGAATGGGTACTTAAGTTTCCCTTTGGTCATGGGAAATGGTCGCTTTAATTTCCCCGCCGCTATGAGTAAAGGAAAAGAAGTAAAGCACGTACACCTCATCGAAGGATGGACATTTACCAGCAAAAATTATATTATTTTTGCTGTGGGAATTTTACTTATAGCGCTGGGTTATATTGTCATGGCTACCGGTGAAACAACCAGTACTCAAAGCCTGACGATCGCTCCAATTATGCTTTTTCTCGGATATGTGGTGGTTATTCCTACTGCGCTCATTTACAGGGATAAAAAATAGTTTTTTTGGGACCGTAGTTCAGTTGGTTAGAACGCCGGCCTGTCAAGCCGGAGGTCGAGGGTTCGAGTCCCTTCGGTCCCGCTCTCTTAAACCCCGTTTTCTCGTCGAGAGATCGGGGTTTTTTGTTGCCCATATTCGTCAATTCTATT
>CATMBH010000235.1:0-2645 GCA_950063985.1 uncultured Fidelibacterota bacterium | reverse complement strand
GGGTTTACTCCGGATGAAGATACTGTGAAACTAGCACGAGAAAATAGCGGATCAGAAATTGTCATTACCCATGATCCCATTGGTGGTGTTCAAAGTGCCGATGTTATCTATACAGATGTATGGGCGTCCATGGGACAAAAAGATGAAGCGGAAGCCCGTGAAAAGCGGTTTGCAAGCTTTCAGGTCAACGGAGATATGATGGCTCGTACCGGTAAAGACGCTCTTTTCATGCATTGCCTGCCAGCCGAGCGGGGTCGTGAAACGACCGATGAAGTTATGGAAGCGGAATATTCGATTGTCTTTGATCAAGCTGAAAACCGTCTGCATGCACAAAATGCCATTATGGTAGCTCTAACATCTTAATGAAAAAAACAACATTTCTGTTTTTATTATCACTATGTCTGGCTCAGAACGGATATATCGGTTCTTTAAGTTTTGATTACTCCGGCTCTGAAAGCGGTTCATTTCATGCTGAATTAAATGATTCAACCCTCGGTGGTGCGACTGCCACGATAATCATTGACGATACAAGTTCAACTTTATTTATTGCAGCTATTCAAGCAATTGATTCCATTTATTTTTCAGCCCTTTTTATTTATATGGTAGCGGATGATTCAATATTCATGTCAGGTGATTGGCCTTTACCGCCGGGAGATATATTGAACCCAAATATAATTTTTGGTTTTTTCCCAGAAATAGACACATCCTTTTTCAGCCAGTTTTCTGACCTAATTTCTGACTCAATTGGTTTTGATTCAACATTTATTGAAGATTTGATTAATGACCTCACCACAATTATGATTAATGAGTCCTACCTTGGAATAACAGGAGCTGTTAACTTAAATCATATAGATGATGCTTCTATTAGCGGCAGTTTTGATGTGGGAGCCTTACAATTGGGATTTCCACCGGGGGTGATCAGTATTTCCAGTGGTTCAATTGAATTGAGCGGGGTTGTATTGCCGCAAGTGGAAATTAAAGATGACCCCATTTTACCGGATCAAGTTACAATGTACCCGGCGTTTCCTAACCCGTTTAATCCAACCACAACCATCCGATTCACCATCGGAGCGAGACAAGCCTCACTATTACGAGTGTATAATATTAAAGGGCAATTGGTGAAAACATTGGTTAATGAACAACTGCCTATTGGTGAACATGAAATCAAATGGAATGCATCCACCCAGCCAAGTGGAGTGTATTTTGTTCAGTTAGTGAGTGGGAATTACAGCCAAACTGAAAAAGTTTTACTGATAAAATAGATCAGTCCATCAGGGACCAGTAGATGTCATAAGTGCGGTATTCAACCGCTAGAGATCCTTCTGATAAGGGAACTGTAATTGTAAAACTGGCCGTGGCACCCGGTTCGATGGCTGTGTCTGTAATGACACCGGTGGCATATTCCTGAACCGATCCCTGGGCAAAGGCTGAATCCCTGCCGGTTAGTTCTGTTTCTGCTGTCCAGAGACTGGCAATGATGCGCACAAAATCAGCCCGGGTTTTTCCTGAATTTTTCACTATGCCGGTAATTTCTTCATGATCTGGATAAACACTCACAAAGGGCTCACTCATGAGTTCTACTTTTGGTGCTGGAGGTTTTTCTTCTTCGATATTGACCACTTTGTCTTTTTCTATGGCTAATTGGCCGATGGCGGTCTGGATAATAACTACTGAAGCCGTTTCATCAATGATTTCCCCGATGACAATTGTACCGTTGGTGAGCTCAACGCGGTGCTGGAGTTCAGGGATTCTGATGAGATTCAATAATTCTTCATTGATGGCTGGGATTGCTTGTTTTCTTTCTATAACTCGAATAACACGCTTGAGTGAATCAATTTGTATCTGCAGACCTTCCAGGCCATCCTTATAATCGAAAAACGGTTTGCCTTCAGGGAGTTTATCCGCTTTCTTTTTTTCAATTTTTACTTCAGGAAAAAGAGTTGTATCAGACACTGACGTACCCGTTTTTGTCGTATCAGTTTCTTGGGCGATAATAAATAAACTGAATATAAAAATGAGTAAATGCTTCATTGGCTGATCGCTTCCTGTTGAGCCTGAAAAGCCAGCCTGCGCACATCTTCCCCAAAAACGTCCGTTTTACCCATAGTTTGGAGCATCTCCATCACAGCCACTCTTAATGGATAATTATCTGCTGCTGCCAAAATGGGTAACACAAGTTTCACGGTCGTATCATTCCCAAAGCGGCCCAGACTGCGAATCGCCTTGGCCCGGATATGCATGGGGAATTCATCATTTTGAGCAATATTAACTGTAGCTTTATACACTTGGGGATCATCGAATTCGCCCAAGGCATCCAGTAGCGTATTGAGCATACTGAAATACTGGCGTTTACCCGTGTTATATGTTTCGATGAGCGCCAGGATTAGGTTTTCTTCTTTGACACCGGCCATGGTATTTATGGCAAATTCCCTGATTTCAGTATTAGTATCCGGGTCACTCAACAATTCTGCAAACGCCGGTGCTACCTCGTGGGGATCTTTCTTACCTAAAATCTCTAATGCACGATTGCGAACCGCTATATTTATATCGGGATCTTTGGAGATAGTAACCAGAATAGGAATTACCTCATCTGACCCTATCATACCCAGTGTTTCCGTTAACAGTTTGTTAGTACGGGAGACATT
>CATMBH010000234.1:0-2648 GCA_950063985.1 uncultured Fidelibacterota bacterium | reverse complement strand
CTTTTTTCCAATTTTCATTGAGTGCAATATTATTGTTTGACCAAAAATATGATAATTTATAATCCTCCAAATGATTTAATTTGCAAGGCCATTCATTTTCTTCAATTATAATTTGCACGGCAAAAGTATTTTTACTAACAAATAATGATAAGGATAGAACCAATCCGATATTAGCTATATTTGAACCTATAACATTACCAATCGCAATAGACGAATGATCTTTAGCTGCTGCTGCTAGACTCACTACCATTTCTGGAAGTGATGTTCCAAAGGCAATAATTGTTAATCCAATTACAAGTGGAGACAAGCCCAATCGAGCTGCTAAATGACTCCCACCGTGGACAATCTTTTCTGCTCCATAATAAAGGAGCAAACCACCTAATATTAATAATGTAAAACTTAAGGTCATTCTGAATAGAGATTATGGGCGTTGATAAATTCCCAAACAGGCTGAGTAACCATATAGCGAATTGTTTTATCTTCTCCCCAGCGTTTGCGAATAGTTGTAGACGAAATTTCAAAACGGGGAATATTTGCAAACTGAATCTGTTTTAACACCCATCTGGGAATGGAACTTGGCCTGAATCCCGGTCTAATGGCAACCAAGACCTGACATTCCTTCAAAATTTCTTCGGCATGTTCCCATTTGTGAAAACTCATAAGCGAATCACTGCCGATTAAATAATATATCTTATTTTCCCCCAGATTTTCAGTTTTCTTGTAATCTTTAATTGTATCAATAGTAAATGAAATTCCGCCTCTCTCCAAATCTATTTCTGAAATATCAAAATTTGGATTACCGGAAACAGCCATTTTCAACATGGAAAGCCGACGTTCAACTTTTGAAATATTATCTTTAAATGGAGGTTGGTTTGCCAAAACAAAAATGATTTTTTCAAAATCTTCTACTTCTGCTACAGTTTGGGCAACCAGCAAGTGGCCAATATGTGGAGGGTCAAATGTACCGCCGAAGAGACAAACTTTTTTCATGACTAATTAATTCTTATCATTTTGTTTTATAAATTTTTCTGCTTCTGCTAACTGGTCATCATTTGAAAACTGCTTCCTGTTATTTGCCAGATAATCAACAGCTTTTTCTATCTCACCAGCTAAGGCATGACATTTAACGATTTGTAAATGCGCATCATCTACTAATTCAGTATCATAATAATTTGCAAGCAGATCTTCATAAGTTATGATAGCTGATGCATACTCTTCCATTTTAACATATAAACGACCCGATTCGTATAATTTTGTAGCGAGCTTATTGCGCATGTTTGTAATCGTTGTTAAAGCTTCTTCATGAAATTCTGTATTTGGATAATCATCCAGAAATTCCTGTAATTTACTCAATGCTCGTTCTGTGGAAGATTGCTCATGATAATATTTAGGAGATTGCTCTACATAACATTGACATATACGCCAGCGTGCTTTTTGAACATATTCACTAAACCCCATGCGCCGGATCAAACAATCATATTCAGCGATAGCTAAAATATATTCTTTATTTAAAAAATATGACTCACCTAAAAAGAATTGTGCATCATCTCCTAAATCAGTATGCAATCCCCGAATGGCCACACTATTGAATTCTTCCTGTGCCCGCATATAGCGTTTCTTTTCGAGATAATTCGTGGCACGGTCAAATTGTTTCTGCAGATCTACTTCTTCCGGTTTCGTTGATGAGCACGATGTAATGATTAAAGATGTAAAAAGAATAATAAAATAACGTTTTTTCATATATTTACCATTGGTAAGAAACGGTTATACCGCCAATACCGTATTTATTGCGTGGATCATAATATAATCCTACGTCAGTATTAGATTGTTTTGCTTTGGCTCGAGCATTTCGCTGATTTGTGAATACTGCTTCCATTCCGCTGATCACATGATTAAACATGATAGCACTAACAGCATAATTTGCCATTCTTAACAGATCATTACTGCGACTGCGTTGATTATTATAATCTGCCTTATTGGGCGTCATCAAAATTATCTCAATCGTATCTTCAACAGTTTTTTCTTCAATATAATATTCTAGAATATCATCCCAACCGCCGACAAACTGATCATATTTTCCAATATTCTCATAAAAATGCTGATCCTGTAAAACAGTAACATTATCATTATATATCCATTCCGGATGAGCAGTTAATGAATCTGAAGAAATGTATTTACCAAATTCTTCGGCCAATGAACCTGATAAATGCAATACAAATTTGTGAGTTCCATCAAGTTTGAAATCATCGTATGGAATCAGACCTGCAATGGGATTTAAGAGTGTATTTTCTACCCAACTTCTTAATGACCAGTGATTATCACCAAATATTTCATATTGTTTGCGAATATCTTCTGCTTGTTTGTTCCATTCAATCCAACCCAGAATTGACACAACCTCGATAC
Organism: uncultured Fidelibacterota bacterium; assembly: GCA_950063985.1. Classification (GTDB taxonomy): domain Bacteria; phylum Fidelibacterota; class Marinisomatia; order Marinisomatales; family TCS55; genus UBA2126. Next base: position 245 of record CATMBH010000234.1, on the reverse strand, counting down.
CGACAAATATCGCCGATTTCCAAAGCGGATCACCATTGTTATACTGCCCCAAGCCGGGAAGCATCAGTGAATACAGCATGGGCTTTGCAGGATAATTCACAAAAGCGACTGTATCTATTGCTGAAGATTCAGTGGTATCATTTTTTATGAACTTCGTTGCAGAGTTATAGTCTAAACCAAGTGCCGGCTGAAAACGATCATCATACAAAAATAGATCGCCCGCTGCCAAGTGAGTAAATATTAGT
>CATMBH010000233.1:0-2691 GCA_950063985.1 uncultured Fidelibacterota bacterium | reverse complement strand
TTGTTTAGTGTGCGTATTGACATGCTTACAAATAAATTATCCTGATCTGTATTCAATACGACAACTATACCTTCGGCCCGCTCTACACCTGCTTCAGTTAATGTTTCCTCCAGGGTTGCATCACCTTCGATGTATAAATACCCTTTTTCATCGATTTTACGGATCTTTTCAGGATTATTGTCAATAATCACAATTGGACGTCTTTTTTCATGCAATTCCCTGGCAATGACAGCACCCATTCTGCCGTAGCCGCAAATGATATAATGATTGTGTAGTTTTTTTACTGATTTAAGCATTTTATTTCTCCGGTATAAGTCCAAACGAAACAATTCTTTACTGAATTCTGTAAACAGATAGGCGACAACTGTTACACCAAATAATATGACAATAATCGCCCATATTTTCCCTGCATCTGTTAAGGGCTGTGTTTCACCAGTTCCCACAGGAGAAAGTGTAATGATGGTCATATAAACACTCTCCAACACAGACCAGTCGTGTCCAAGACTGTAAAAGCCCAATGATCCTATAAAGATCACCGAACTGAAGTATATAAAAAATCTAAAACGGGTCTTGACTTGCATTAACCGATAATTATTTCCATCAGTAATAACAGATCAAAAATATCCAATATGCTATCATAATTCAAATTCATTACTTGTTCCTGATACTCCGATGGTTCATCACCATTCAATATAAGCAAGACTAAATCATTAATAACTTGGTAATTTACAACTTCATGATTTTACTGATTCACGAATCCAATTTAAAAAAGCTTTCGACCCGTTTTGGATTGGTAATGATATGATTTCAGGTGTGTCGTAAGGATGAACATCAAGCAAATATTCGTAAACATTTATTTCATTATTTGCTGTTGTTTTGATCATGAGTAAAAATTCATTCTCCTGACACAGTTTATTTTCCCACGTATATACTGATTCAAGGTTCGGAATAATATTGACACATGCAGCCGTTCTATTTGAAACCAAATGATTGGCAATTGTTTGAGCGTCCTCTTTTTTGCCGACCGTTGATAGAATAAGGACATATTCCATCCTGAAATTTATTGCAAAATTCCTATCGATTGTATTTTTTCATGATTTCCTGCAAACGATCATGGGGCAAGGCATAGACTTTATTATCATTGATGCCATCCATTGTTTCAGCTGCCACAAGCGTGTTAATGATCGCTTCTTCAACAGCTTGGACTGTTGCTTCAAACAATGGTGAAATCATCCAATTAGGCAACATTTCAACATCGACTTTACCTTCTGCGAAAGCAACTCCTGGATTTGCAGTAGAAAAAGAGATAAAAATATCTCCTGATCCATCGTGGGCATAACCCCCTACTCTGCCTACTCCCATGGGAACACGACGCGACAAGCGTTTTAATTGATGTGCAACTAAAGGTGCATCTGTTGCTATAATTACAATGATAGATCCTACACCATTGTGATCTTGTTCGTAACTGTCCCTGGGCATTAAATCTGAAATCTCTCGACCAACAGGTACACCAGCTATAGTAAGGTTTTTTCGATCACCGTAATTGGCTTGCACCAAAACACCCAGCGTGTATTCTTTATTATCGATTTTAACTACACGGGATGATGTCCCAATTCCACCTTTAAAGGAATGGCAGACCATTCCTGTACCACCTCCGACATTCCCTTCTACAACTACACCGCCTTTGGCATTGCGGATGGCATCGTGAGTATGTTCTTCTTTAACATGAAAGCCATTAATATCATTTAACAGTCCATCCCAAGTTTCAGCCACAACAGGCAATGACCACCAATATCCACTGGCATCTGCAGCTCCATGACTTGCTCGCCAGGAAATAATAGCATCCCGGACAATGCCAACGCTATGGGTATTCGTGATCATGACTGGACCTTCAAGAAAGCCTGATTCTTCCACCCACGTCGTTCCGGTCATTTCACCATTGCCATTGAGTGAATACCATCCGGCAAATACTGGATCATCAAGACTACGGTCGCCGCGAGGCAAAACAGCAGTCACGCCTGTGCGGACCGGCCCCGTACCTGTCACTAATTTTCCTTTGCCTGAAATGATAGTACTGTTACCGACCTGAACTCCTGCTACGTCTGTTATGGCATTCAACGGACCTGGAGTACCATTAAAGGGTATACCTAGATCACGGGCTCTTGGTTTGGCATTCAAAGCAAAGTGAATGAATATTATTGAAAAGAGAAATCTAATTAATTGTATTTTTATCATGGCTGTACCCCATTCCTTTTGAATGGAAGAAATTATAATGAAAGCATTATAGAAAAAGAATCAGAAAAGAGATAATAATATATTAAAATGCTTTATCTTAAGTTGAAAAGCCATCTGTAGAATGAAAAAAGTAATAAACAACGTCAAATTTTAAAACATCCACACCTAATCAGTGCAGATGTGAAAACAATATAAACTGGAAACTCGGAAAAAAGAAAATAAGCTAGAATAAAAGCCAGGTAATTAAATCTGTCAAGGTAACGAAAGTTTGGTTTTAATTATCTTACGCTCGTGGGATTATTTTAAAAAAATTATTTGTTATCAAAAGTCGTCCATTCCTCTTTTGCATAACTGTAAAAAGAACGTGATTTACCCGATACTTCAGGCAAATAATACCAGCCCGGTGTCTTGCCTCCAGTACCTGCAAGGTAGACATAAGGAAATATTTTCTCATCT
>CATMBH010000232.1:0-2699 GCA_950063985.1 uncultured Fidelibacterota bacterium | reverse complement strand
AGATGCATTGGCATCTACGACCAAATAATGGAGTTTTCCGCCGTGTGGTTCAATTAATGACATAATATTTTAATATGAATTTTTAATAATTTGTTTCAAAAAGGGCCGGAAGTTATGAAATAATTCTTTTAAGCTGATATTTATTTGGTAGGGAATTATTAATTTAAATTAGTCAAGAATAAATGTATAATTTACATGTACAACGATCATTCTTAATTATTGATATTATGTTTTTTTAATCGAACAACGCTTTTTTTAGTCAAGCCACAGCTACATTTATAATATCCCCCTCTATCCGTTGGACATCTCCCCCACTATTAGGGGAGACATCAAATGGGCTGCTTGACCAACATTTAATCAAAAAAACGGTAACGGAGACAGGCCCCAGCAGACACCAGGCCATCCTTTAGGCGTAGTTTTTTCCCTTCTGCAGACGTCCTCCGTGAATATGAAATGGGAATCTCTTTTACTTTAAAACCACTGCGAAACACTTTTGCCGTTAATTCTGCTTCCAGTCCAAAGCCCTGTGAACTCAATTTAAGACCACGGAAAATATCCCCAGGAATGGCCTTATAACAAGAAGCCATATCGTTTATCCAGCGCTGGTTGATGATATTTGAAAATAGAGTTATCAGCTTATTGCCAATAAAATGGAATGACCATTCATTATTCTTACCCAGCCAGCGGCTGCCAAAAACCACATCCGCCTTACCTTCTGCAATAGGTTTTATTAAATCCAGATAATCATCTGGGTTGTATTCCAAATCGCCATCCTGGAGGATGACCAGATCTCCAGTAATATAATCAACTGCAGTCTGAACAGCTGCACCCTTGCCCTGGTTGATTTTATGCTTTAGCAGTGTAATGCCCTCAATATTTGATAAAAGTTCAGCTGTGCCATCTGAAGAACCATCATCTACTATGATGATTTCTTTTTCCAATGAAACCGCTTGCACTCTATTGATCAATTCAATACATGTAGCTGCCTCGTTGTAAATAGGAATAATAACAGATATTTTCATGTATAAGTCAAAAAGGGAGTATCAACTCATCCAGTTGACACGGGATTCCGGATTCCATTTGGTAGTGGTCTTTTTCAGCTTTGTCCAGAAATCGATGGAACTCTTTCCAGTAATATCCCCTGACCCAAATTTGGATTCATTCCAGCCGCCGAAGGAAAAAGGTTCACGGGGAACAGGTACACCGATATTCACCCCCACCATGCCAGCACTTGCTTTTTCCATGACATACCGCGCCATTTTACCGGATTGGGTAAACACAGAAGCTGCATTACCGTAATCAGAACCGTTTTCAATTGCAATAGCTTCATCAACTGTGTCAGTGCGCATAATTGCCAATACAGGCCCAAAAACTTCCTCGCTGGCAATCTTCATGTTCGGCTTTACATTATCAATAACTGTAGGACCCACATAAAATCCTTTACCATTTACAGTTGCCCTACGACCATCAACAAGTACCTTGGCACCCTGTTCTTCTGCTGCGGTGATATAGCTTTCAATGCGTTCTTTGGCTGCTTGAGAAATGACACTGCCGAGGTTTTCACCGGGAATAATGGTTTTGGCTGCTGCGCATATTTTTTCAACAATATGATCAGATTCCCCCACAGCCACCATAACGGATGCTGCCATGCAACGCTGACCGGCGCAACCGGTCATGGAAGCAGCGATATTGGAGGCGGCCATTTCCGGATGGGCATCCGGAAGAACGATAAGGTGATTTTTAGCGCCGCCCAGGGCTAATACACGTTTAAGATTGGATGTGCCACGCTGGTATACAATTTTCGCAACTTTAGTCGATCCAACAAAAGTGACCGCCTCAATTCCGGGATGATCACATATGGCTTCCACTGCTTCCTGTCCGCCGTGGACGATATTGAATACACCATCAGGCAAACCAGCATCGTGTAAAAGTTCGGCAATACGATTTGCACTTAAGGGTACCTGCTCCGATGGCTTGAGAATCATGGTATTACCCAAAGCAATGGCATTAGGAATGGTCCAGTTGGGAACCATGGCTGGAAAATTGAATGGTGATATGGAAGCAACCACACCTAAAGGCACGCGATCTGAACGGCATTCCACTCCGCGGCTTACTTCCTGAATTTCTCCCGCTGCGATCTGGGGGAGCGAGCAGGCAAATTCAGTGATTTCCACTGCTTTTTCTACTTCCGCTTTGGCCTCGCTGATGGTTTTGCCGTTTTCTTCATGAATGAGTGCTGATAACTCAGCCATATTTTCTTCAAGCAGCTGTTTATACTTAAAAAATACCTGGACCCGTTCCTTTAATGTAATTCCAGACCATGCTTCAAAAGCATTATTTGCAGTCTTTACTGCTTCATCGACTGCAGCCCTGCCGGACAGATGAACCTGGGATATAACTTCGCCATCCAAGGGGCAAACTACATCCAGCAAATCGCCATTTGACAATATTGGCTTTCCGCCAATAATATTCTCTGTGATGGGATACTTCATAAATCTAGTAAAAAAATGCCGCTGAATTTAACACAGGTTATTTAGAAAATACCTTTTGAATGGCGTAGATAAGTAGTCCTGAAAACAATAAGGGAATACTTTCCAAGAAATACTCTTTTGGGGTATTGATAAAAATGAAAATGGCAATTCCGCAAGGAATAGCGACAATGGGAATTATCACCGGCCAGCCGCCTCTAATCTTAAAGG
>CATMBH010000231.1:0-2718 GCA_950063985.1 uncultured Fidelibacterota bacterium | reverse complement strand
GTGGAAGCGGGTTACTCTAACGGCTATACAGACAAACCTACTTATAAAGAGGTTTGCTCTGGCAATACAGGTTATGCCGAAGTGGCCAGAGTAACCTTCGATCCGCAAAAAGTAACATTCAGCGAAATCCTGGATATATTCTGGAAAGCACACGATCCTACCACCCTCAACAGACAGGGCGCAGATGTAGGAACACAATACCGTTCTGGGATCTATTTTTCATCGGAGAAACAGAAAGAAATTGCCGAGCAATCATTAGCTAACGCACAGCCGACTTTTGATAATAATATTGTGACCGAAATAGAACCGCTGAAGAATTATTACATCGCTGAAGATTATCATCAGGATTATTACAACAATAATAAAAATGCGCCCTACTGTTCCTACATCATTACACCAAAATTGAAAAAGCTGAAGCTGGAATGACATCACCTCTCATTGACGACTTGGAATGGGGACAGATCACAACTGTTGTGGGCAATTTTAAAGAAGCCAAACTATGGCCCGGTGGCAGACGGGACTGGGAATGGACCGAAACAGACACCCATCATTCCCCCGGTATCCAGCCAGCTGACGTAGAAGAGTTATTGGACAATGGCAGCCGCATCATTGTATTATCCCAGGGTATGTGGCAAAAATTGAAAACCAAACCTGAAACATTAAAACTGTTAAAGCACAAAGATATCATAACCAGTGCATTGAAGACAAAAGCAGCGGTAAAACGGTACAATGAATTAGCGCAAGAAGATAAACCAGTCGGCGGTCTTTTTCATTCCACTTGTTGAATTTAATTGTTTAAAGTTATACTTTATATTATCCTGTTAATTGCTGCAATAATTGCAAAATATAAATTCAATAATTCGGGATATAAGCTTGTAAAACCCATCCCGGTTTTAATGCTCATGCTGCTGGTTGGGAGTTCATATCTAACCAATCCAAATACATATTCTTTAACCATATTAATTGGACTGACCTTTTGTCTGGGAGGTGATATACTTCTCCTCTTTCCAGATTACTTTAAAGCGGGACTTTTCAGCTTTCTTATCGGCCATTTCTGGTACATCGGCGCATTTACTGCAGGAGTATTGGTCTTTTCCTGGCCCTTGACAATTTTGATTGTGCTGGCTGCAGTCTTCATGATGTCTCAATTATGGGCATCCAGCGGAAAACTACGCCTTCCTGTCATGATCTATATTTTAGTTATTACCACCATGGGGCTCACAGCCTGGTGCCATTTTAGTGCTGTTCTATCCACCTTAGCCCAAGCTGCCGCCTGGGGCGCCACATTATTCATGATCTCTGACAGCACATTGGCGTGGAACAGGTTCAAAACACCCTTTAAAAGTGCAGAAGGAATTATTTTAGCAACATATTATGCCGGGCAGTATTTGATCGCTTATTCAGCAATCATTTAATATTAAAATCAATCATCACCCCAAAATGCGCCGGATCGCCAAAACTTATGTATTTTCTATCCGGGTATTCATGATCCTGTAATTCTCCATTCCAAATCGGTTCTAACCCAAAATAAAATCCCCGGGTAGCATAACGCATATCCAAAATGTTGCGCCCCCACACTTTCACTGACCAATTCTCAAAATCATAGCCAACATGGCCGTTGAGCAGCTGGTAAGGTTCGGAAATTTCATCGTGACTGTCTGAAAAATAAAATTTGTCCTTTCCCGTCAATTCCAATCTGCCGAAGAGTCCATTCTCTTTCAAATAATCCACGGCAAAACTGAATGAGTATTTTGGCGCATGGGCCGCCTCCCTGTCACCCAATGTTGATGTAATACCAGAATCAGACTCAAACGTGAACACATCCACATGGGTGTTCAATAAACCCAATGAGCCCGATAATGACAATACTGAATTCAATTTATAGGCGCCATCCAATTCAAGTCCGCTTAACGAACCAGTGGTTGCATTGGCAGAGTAAAAAATAAAACTATTGGGGTCTCCCTCCCGTTGCTGGCTGGAAATCGATACTTGCTGATCTGTTCTCGTGGCCATAAATGCTGAAAGATGCAACGTCGAGTTTTCCGTATATCTTCTCAAACCTAATTCTATGTTGGTCATAAACTCCGGATCATACGGACGATTGTCTGCAGCTAATGATGGATGCTGATTAACTCCACCGGCCTTATATCCTCTGGATAGACTGCCATAGACATTCATATTTTCATTCACCAAATATTGTAATGCCAATTTGCCGCCCCAAAGATCATGCTCAATGTTAAATGCAACTGTGTCTAATGGCGCCAAACCATACACATACCAATCGAAATAACTGGCAGTGCCGTAATAAGTGATCTCATTGTTTTCTTTGCGCACATTGGCCAACATTTTCAATCTATCAGAAATCTGTTTGTCGATCTGTCCATAAATGGCCGAAACGTTGAATGTGAATTCACTGGCAGCCAATGCAGCATCACCGCCATAGAGCCAGCCGGAAGCGTTGTCTCTTTCTTTCAGTGATTTGGTATAATAGCCTACGACAACATCACTATAACTCACTCTGCCTTCCAAAGTTTGATTGATACGATTCCGGGCTGTGCTGTCAAAGAATTCATACTTCCAATTGGTTACGTCAGGATCAAAATTGTAAGGTTCCTGCAGCCAATAATCATCATTACCCCAATCGCCGTCATAGGCATGGACCAGATCCGTTTCAGATCGTGATGCAATGAATGTGGTATTCAATTTGTTCTTGCTGTA
>CATMBH010000230.1:0-2736 GCA_950063985.1 uncultured Fidelibacterota bacterium | reverse complement strand
TTTTCTTGGAGGGCTTTTTCTTTTTGCTGGACTTCTTTTTCTTGGAAGACTTTTTCTTTTTCTTCTTCTTGTCCTGTTCCTGTGCAGCTAATTGGAATGTTGTCGTATTAATGGGGAGAGTTCCGGCGAACATAACCAAAACCAGTAAACGAGTGATCCAATGGAATATCTTTATGCGCATGTCTTACTAAATGAATTTACGGACGGGTAGAACAATGAAAAGGAGTTTTTGAACATAAATTAACTTTTGTAAGGTATCCAATCAGAAAAAACTTTTCCATTTTCTCCCGGCTCGGTCCAGGCTACAAAAACAAACCCTTCAATCAGGGCCAGTTTAGGATAACCGCTGCCCCGGCCAGGATTAAGAGTTAGTGCTTTGAGCTGTTTTATTTCTCCGGTGGCTATATTAACTGTCTTCATTTCAAGAATTCCCGTTTCTTTGCCTTCTTTCAGCCAACTCACCAGTACATTTTCTGCATCGATCCATAGTAAATCCGTCCGGCCGATGGCTGAACCACCATCCAGCCGCAGGGGGTTTCCAAAAGTACGTCCAGCATCATTGGAAAAGGCAACATTCACTTGCGGATTGTTGTCCGGGGCTGTATACCAAGCAATAGCAACATTATTACCAGCGGCGCTCATGGCAGGTCCATTAACAGGGCAACCGGGAACGACCCAGCCGTCATCATGCAGCGTATAGGGTACTTGAGCTCCGTTAGTGAAAGCCATCTGAATATTTCGAGTTTCATCATGGCTGCGGTCCCTATAGGCTACCAATGGACCAACACTGGTATTCACTGCTGCTGTGGGGCAGCATTCACAAACCATATTATCCAACATGATCTCCAGCCCCAGTTCCCCGGCAGGATTGATGGAGGATGCATAGAGGCGCATGGCCCCGGAACCATTGCCATATCCTCCGGCCATCATGGCTCGCGCATCCAGCCAGATTAGCCCTGTCTCTCCCAAGAAATCAAAAAAGGATACAAAGCCATGTTCCCCTTTAATACCATCGCGATGGGGTACGACCGGTGCTGACCAAGACACTCCACGATCAGTGGACATAGCCACATGAACGTCATAATCATAAGTCCCTTCCCCACTCATTTCCAGCCAGGACACAGCGAGTGTATCTCCTCCGCCATGATAAATTTGGGGCAGGTCCGCCCAATTCTTAAAAAAGCGCTCACTGGAAACAATAGTGTCTTTCGGCATCCATCCTTCCGCAGTGTATTCAGACATGACAATTTGATTGTCGCCCTCGTACCAGATCATGATAAAACCGTTATCGGTCTGGCAGATATTTGGATAGGCGCTGCCTTGGGCAGTATCGGGTCTGGCAGGAGTACCTAGATTACCGTTAGCCATAAACAGCCCCGTAAAAAGCAGGGCTGTTATGTGTCCTACAGGTCTTTTAATAGTTATTAATGACCGCCAATCTGGCAACAACCCCTTAATGCCTCGTAGGCCGCAGCTTCCGCTTTTGTGTTGTTGGCATCATATCCGAGAGCGGCGATGGCTTTTTCAATGACGGACAGGTCGATCACGCTGGCTTTATATTGCACATGACCAATTTTTTTATCCGGATCCACATCAAAGGCAACAATGCCGTCCAGCCCTTTTACGCCTTCTTCAATGGTATTCTCGCACATACCGCACTGCATGGAGGCCAGTGCAATGTCTGCCTTGGTTGTATCACCACTGCAGGCGATTAAACCAAGAATAGTTAGTATTAGAATAAGGTGTTTCATAACGATCCTTTCATTTTTAGTAGATTAGAATTCTTAATAAGAAAAATGAGTGCCAGAAAATTCAAACCGATCTCAAAACCAAACAAGACCTTATTTTCCATATAAAATGACCAATATGGATCTGTAATCATTTCGAAAACTGGGATCTGGCCTTGTTCCGGATAAATAAAATAGACATAGAAATTCTGTCCTGAAAATGGGTAAAGCCATTGAATACCAACAGTCCGTGCTGTTATCCAGTCTGTGATTATGTGCAGGGTAGCACCTAAAAATATTCCCAAAGTGATCAAATGACTTTTTGCAGGATTGAATTTTTGGCTGATCACATAAATCAATCCACATAAGACAATCCAGAACATGGGTGTATGTAAAATCGAGTGGTGACCGGCGACTGTCGTTGAAAAAACACCATCAATATCGGGAAAGACCGAAAAGAAAATGCAAAGCCATAAAAATAGCTTATAATCATTATTTACAATTCGATTATGTAGTGCGGCACTGGCCAAATAACCATGTGCAGCATGAGAAATGACGAACATCTATTTCAGATACAACACTTTCCTTGTTTGTACAGCCTGATCGGAAGTGAGTTGGATGAAATATACTCCCGCAGAATGATTTTTTCCATTCCAGGAAATGGAATGATTGCCAGGAGAATAATGCCCGAAAGATTGATTTTTTACTGCTCTACCAGATATATCAATTACAGCTAATTTTATTTCGCTTGGCTGCACCAAACTAAAATCAATAGTCAAATTATTATTGAAGGGATTGGGATATACACCTTGGATTTCAAATGCAGTGGGATTGATTTCATCCCCTACACCTGCATCGGGATCATAGTTCGATGTAAAATAGATCTGTTGGGTGTTTCTGTAATCTTCCCAGACAATGTAGACGAAATGGCCGTCATCATCCATCTGTGGTGCCATTTGAGTTACGTCTAAGCCATCATCATTCAAAACCTGAATATTGAAAAGTCCGC
>CATMBH010000229.1:0-2742 GCA_950063985.1 uncultured Fidelibacterota bacterium | reverse complement strand
CAATCCTCGGTGTAATTCTAATCCAATAGCAGTCGGGAAATTATAAAAGGAAAAGCCATTAAATCGCCATTGAATTCCAGCAGAGCTAATTAATTTTGATGAATCAAAATTGCCTATCCAGGCATTGCCAGTTTGATAAACAAAGCCCAATACACTGTTTTGTAAAATAAACCAGCCCAATTGAATATGCTTTTGCGTAAATAACGGAACTCGAAAAGTTATATCATTAATGAGTTGACGTGTTCCCTCAATACTGTAAAAAGGATAACCTTTCATACCGATCATTCCGCCGCCGAAGAAATTGAAAAAAGGATCAACATTGTCATTGGAGAGCCAGCCAATTTGTGTTCCCAGTGATACCGTCCAGCGATTTGTATACGGAATTGAAATATGGTAGGATCCATCTAAATTGATGCGCCAAGTATTGTTATCAGCAAAATCTGCGACCAATGTTCCTGCATCAGAAAGATTCAAACCGGTTATAAAATCGTTTTCCTCATACATTGCTGATACATTCGCTGTATACCCTTTTGCAGGATTAATATTGCTGTCAGCCAGTCTTTTAACGTTATTCAATTGCCATTTTACACCATTGATCCATCCACGGTAATAATCATAAGCCACACCGGCCATGAGATTTTCCTGTTGAATTGTTTCCTTTACAAAAGCTCTGTAAACCTGCCAAGTAGAAACCAATTCCATTTGTGTAATTCCGAATAAAGGAAATCGCATTCCGGCATTGAACTGTGTTAAACGGAATTTTAAATTATCATCCAACTCATAAGATGAATAAAAATTGGTTTGCTGAATGTTGCGCGTTAAATAAAAGACTTCCGCAAAAAGTGTTGGGTAAAATCGATTGAATTCGAATATGAAAAACAAATCAACATCTTTTACTTTATTTACAGTTGCGCCGCCAAATACATTCAATCTTTCTAACACTTCTGATGAATAAAAATAAAAACCGGGTTTAACAGTTTCATAATCAACCATTAGCCTTGGTAAAACAAACATAGTCGTAAAATCGTCAGTATACGTTTTGGAATCTGTATCATCATGCTTAACGATAGGATCAGAATATCCAGAATTTCTCATGAAATAATTCGGACTGTAACCAACAATATCATTTTCGACAATTTTAGGATCGGATAGTAGAGCAATTTTATATTGTCCATTTTCATATAATGAATACACAATTTCACTGTTATCATTTAAATCAGGCATAAATGCGCCGCCGGATACATTAGTGACATAGTGTTCATCATCTATACGCAAATTATAGATACCGGATCGATCATCAGAATAGATCAATTCACCATTAGAATAATTAACATCACGTTCATCCCAGAGTTCATTTGCAAATATCATTTCTGTCGTTGAATCTGTCAATGAGTACAAATAAATATCACGATAATGATGCTGCGTTCTATTGTATAACAATCGATGATTTTCAGGATCATAACTCAATCCGCGTAAAATTGAGTGATCATCGAAATGGGTTAATTGAGTGACTTGTGTTGTTTTCAAATCGTAGTGGTAAATATTCTGACTCCCATCATGTGATGACAAAAATGCAAGTGAACTATCACTGGAAATAAAAACAGGATTATATGCCCGTTGATGCCTGGTAATGCGTTTTTCTTTTTTCTTTTCCAGGTCATACTCATAAATATCAAAATATTTTGATCCATGCTTATTTGGGATTGTTGGCTTTTTGGTATAATAAATATAATTGCCGGATGAATGCCACGCTGGTGCGAACAATGCTCCGCCATCTAACTTTTTGCTTTCCTGCTTCTCTAAATCGTATAAAAATAAATCCGTCTGCCCGAAGTAATCATTTTCCTTATTTGAAATATAAGCGATCTTCTTTCCACCCGGTGACCATTTGGGATGAAGATTGGCAGTGCCCTTTTTAACCAAAATTTCACCTTTAACCTCATTCAATCTTATGGATTGAGTTAATTTATTATATTGATTCTTAATCGATTCTTTGAAGTCATCATATAACTGAACACCGCTTACCCCTGTTACTTGCTCAATCGCTTTACTGATGGAAAATTGAAAAGGGTTTGAAAGCTCTACCATAATGTGTTTCAACGACTCTGCACCATATTTTTCAGCAATATACTTACAAAATGCAAAACCAGCGTTGTATGTTGATTCATTACCGATCCCTTTTTTACCAAACGTATTCATTTCAGTAAATGTGAGCAAATTATCATTCAACGTTCGGTCACGTAAAATCATATCTCTATGAGAATCCCAATGATCCCAATCTGCTCCCGCAAACATATATTGCGCGGACCCTTCAGCTAACCAGGGCGGTACAGCAGTCCCCGGCAAAGGATAACTCACCAATTTTTGAGGAAATCCATAAAGCACATCTGGACGTTTCTCAACTTCATAATCAATCCATTGAAAATAGGCTCCGGGAAACTTCATACCAGCTTTCATGGATTTTTGTAAAGAAACGATATGAGCAAATTCATGGGTGATCACATTTTGAAGCCAACGGTGGCTGCCACGCAATTCGAAGTCTAAAGGTGACGCCCAGATAATAATCTTATTGTCATAATAATAAGCAGCACCATTTGAAAAATCATCAACATCAGTAAAAATGATGTCGGTTTTGGTTTGCGGCTCGTAATCATAGAGTGCCGTCACGTGTGGGAAAATTTGCTCTGCAACGTAGGCGCCTTCACGGGCTGAACTTTCCGTACCGTCATAAAAGTGAATTTG
>CATMBH010000228.1:0-2746 GCA_950063985.1 uncultured Fidelibacterota bacterium | reverse complement strand
TAAAAACCTGGAAAAACCCGGTTTAAAAACACTTTTGGAATTGGCAGGGTTAAAAGGACATGTTTCTGTGGGGCAATTGGTATTCAGTATTGCACCCAGGATCAATGCAGCAGGCCGGCTTGGCGATGCCAATAGAGCGGTAGAATTGTTAGTGACAGATGATCAAGATAAAGCTCGATTATTAGCTAAAGAATTGGATAATGAAAATAAACGCCGGCAAATGATCCAGCAGGCTGTGGTAGATGAAGCATTGTTAAAAGTGAATGCAGAAGCAGATTTGAAAAATGAAAATGCATTGGTTTTAGCCAATGCAGGCTGGCATCCTGGTGTTGTGGGTATTGTCGCTTCAAAAATTAAAGAGGAATTTAATCGGCCTACTATCATTATCGCTTTGGAGAACGGATCTGGAAAAGGATCTGCAAGGAGCGTAGCCGGTTTTGATTTATACGAGGCACTCACCGCATGCAAGACTCATCTGGATGGTTATGGCGGCCATCCCATGGCGGCTGGATTAACCCTTTCAAACCAAAAGCTGGAGGATTTTAAAAAGGCGTTTATTGATTTTGCCAATGAGCGTTTAACAAAAGAAAATTTGCAAGCGACACTGACGTTGGACAGTGAAATGGCACTGCAGGATATAACACCACGCTTTATGGAATTTTTGGATAAATTAAGCCCTTATGGTCCGGGGAATATGCGACCGAAGTTTGCAATCAGGAATGTCGAAATTGCTGGTGCACCAAAAGTTATTGGTAAAACTGGCGAGCACATAAGGTTTAAAATTAAACAAGGTTTAAAATCTTACCCGGCTGTAGGCTTTGGTCTGTCCAACAAATACGAGATGTTGATTACAGGCCAGCCGGTCGATATTGCCTGTGTTGTGGAAACGAATGAGTGGCAAGGAAATACATCAATTCAAATGAACGTGAGAGACATTAAACGAGCTGTAACATGAGCATGAGCAGGACAGCTATAACAGGAATGGGTTTTCATGTTCCAGATAAAATTGTTACCAATGCAGATCTGGAAATTATGATGAATACCAAAGATGAATGGATTCGTTCACGCAGTGGAATAGAAAAACGTCATTGGGTTCAAAATGGCGAAGGCGGCTCAGACCTTTCGTTGGTTGCCAGTAAAAAAGCTATGAAACAAGCTGGGATTACAAATCAAGATATTGATATGGTTATCGTGGGCACAGCTTCCTCGGATTATTATTTCCCAGGCATTGGTGCACAATTGCAGGACTTGCTGTCGTTAAATACTGTGGGGGCTTTCGACATTCGAGTTGGCTGTTCTGCCTTCATCTATGGCTTGTCCATCGCTGATAATTTCATAAAAAGCGGACAATGTAAAACGATTTTACTTGTTGGTGTAGATGTGCTGTCTCCAGCCTTGGAAAAAACACCTGCGGGACGTGATGTGGGCGTACTTTTTGGTGATGGAGCAGGAGCAGTAATATTACAACCAAGTGAAAGTGACAGAGGAATTTTATCAACACATTTACATTCAGAAGGGAAATATTTGAAAGAACTTTGGTGCGAATTGCCATCGTTTAGGATGGCTGGGCGAGGTTTTTCAGATGAAATGATTAGTGCCGGCCGACATCGTTTAAAGATGAACGGCCGTGAAGTCTTTAAACATGCTGTCACGCGCTTTCCGGAAGTCATTCAGGAGGCAATGGACGCAAATAATCTTACAATAGATGATATCGCCCAGATTATTCCCCATCAGGCTAATCATAGAATTACAGAAGCAGTTGCCAAACGGATGGGTGTGGATTCAGAATTGGTATACAGCAACATACATCGCTATGGAAACACAACTGCTGCAACAATCCCTATTGCCATGTGTGAAGCATTTGCAGAAGGAAAATTTTCTACAGGGGATCATATAATTTTAGCTGCTTTTGGTTCGGGATTTACATGGGCTTCTGCAGCAATTAAATGGTAAAGGTCTATTAATGGATAGTTTATTTTTTAATGAAGAACATACCTTGCTTGTGGATATGGTTAAAGATTTTGCCAATACTGAGATTGCGCCTATTGCCCATGACATGGATAAAAATTGTGAAATTCCTAAAAAGATAATCTCTCAAATGGCTGAATTGGGACTCATGGGCATTCCAATCCCGGAAAAATATGGCGGTGCAGGTATGGATACAGTGGCATATGCGGCCGCAGTGCTGGAACTAGCAAAAGTGGATGCATCAGTTGCTATTACCATGGCAGCTCATACATCCTTGGGATCGTTGCCCATTGCCATTGCCGGGACTGAAGAGCAAAAACAAAAATATCTGCCCAAACTAGCCTCTGGGGAAGTATTAGGCGCCTTTGGACTGACAGAGCCGGAAGCAGGGAGCGATGCCGGTTCTACGAAAACAACCGCTGTATTAGATGGTGACGAGTATGTTGTCAATGGCGGAAAAATATTTATTACGAATTCAAGCCTTGCCGGATTGCTGACATTAACGACGAATATAATTGAAAATGGAGAAAATAAGGGAATTGGTGCACTCATTGTCGAAACGGATAACTCCGGATTGAAAATTGGTCCCAAGGAAAAGAAAATGGGTTGGCACGCCAGCGATACCCGGCAGTTATTTTTTGAAAATATGCGCGTACCGAAAGAAAATTTGCTAGGGCAACCAACAGAAGGATTTAAAACATTTTTAAAAACGCTTACTGGGGGGCGCATCTCTGTTGCTGCCTTATCCTGCGGTACTGCTGAAGGTGCTTATCAACAG
>CATMBH010000227.1:0-2749 GCA_950063985.1 uncultured Fidelibacterota bacterium | reverse complement strand
GATGGGGACGTTAAAAGCGATACCTGCAATTTTTCCTTTGAAATGGGGCATTATAGTTTCCACTAATTGGGGGGACCGAGTCTGGTTGGGTATAATATTTTCCACTGCAGAACGGCTGCGGCGCAGATCTGACCGCACACTGTCAGCCAGAGGTTGATCGGACGTATAAGCATGAACAGAGGTCATCATGGCTTTTTCCAGACCGAATTCATTATCTAGGATATCCAGCATCAGAGCCAAGACCTGAGTTGTAGACGAAGAAGGGGAAACGATTTTATCATCAATGGAAATATCATTATCATTCAATCCCATGACAACAATACGATCTACAGGATCTTCGGGCGGTTTGGTTACTATAACCCGTTTCGCTCCGGTCTCCAAGTATTTTTCCAGGTCAGTGCGGGGCCAAACACGACCGGTGCAGTCAATGATGATATCAGCACCAAGAGCATCCCAGGCCAATGAACCGGGTCCAGCGCCAGGCAGTATGCGTACTTTCTGGTGACCGAAATGAATGTAATTGTCTTCGAGAATTGCTTCAGTTTCTGTAGGTCCATATACTGTATCATGCCCCAGTAAATAAAAGAGAGCTTCCGGTTCAGCCAAGTCGCTGATACCGACAAAATTGAAACGTGGGTCGTTATAACCGAGGCGCAATAGATTACGGCCGATACGCCCGAAACCAACGATTCCTATATTAACTTTTGCTGTCATGTTCATGATTATATTACAAAATATTCAATATGCGCCTCATCAATTAATTGCGTGGAGATTCGAAAATTTAGTTTGTTTTATGTATGCGTATTGGCCAGATATAATGATTAATTTTTTGAGTAATTAAAGTGATATAAAAAATGTTATATAAAATCACTAACTTACAGATCGATTTATGAAAAATGGATAATCCTCCTCAGAGCCGTTTGGCTGGCCTCATTGATTACACCCTTTTAAAACCCGAGACAATGGAAGCGGATCATCTGCAGCTGTGTAAAGCAGCCGAGCACCACACGAGAGATGATACACAAGTCCTTGTTGATAAAGTAAAAGCAATCATAAATTAACGATTCTCAGCATACTTAATGATTTTGCAACCGAAGAGTTTTTCCAGCTATAAAGCATGAATAATGATAATGGAAATGTATATTAACCATATCGACCAAGTGGGTACCCAGGAAAGAGTCGCCAGGCTTTTCTCACGCAGTATCAAAAAAGAGTCCAAAATCCATGCTCTGAAAACAGTTTTGAGTATGATCGACCTAACAACATTAGAGGGGAAAGATTCACCAGGGAAAGTGAAGCAATTGTGTTATAAAGCGGCTCATTTACATGATCAATTTCCGGATTTACCAACTGTAGCGGCTATTTGTGTGTATCCCACCATGGTACCCATAGCTAAAAAGGTTCTTGAAAAAACTGATATTAATATTGCAGCAGTGGCGACGGCATTTCCCAGTGGCATGACTTCATTGGATTATAAACTGGATGAAGTAAAGATGGTTGTTGATGCCGGAGCAGATGAAGTAGATATGGTCATATCCAGGGGTAAATTCCTCCGTGGCGAATACGAATATGTGGCTGATGAAATTGCCCAGGTAAAAGATGTCTGTGGTACGGTTCATTTAAAAGTGATCCTGGAAACGGGGGAATTAGTCACGCTGGATAATGTACGCTTTGCCAGTGATATTGCCATGGTTGCAGGTGCTGATTTTATTAAAACGTCCACTGGTAAAGTTTCCCCTGCAGCCACACCTCCTGTGGTTTTAGTCATGTTAGAAGCGATTCGTGATTATTATAAAAAGACCGGCAAAATGATCGGTATGAAACCAGCCGGTGGGATCAGCAAAGCAAAATTAGCTATCCAGTATCTGGTCATGGTTCGTGAAACTTTGGGCCAAGATTGGTTGACATCAGACCTTTTTAGATTTGGCGCCAGTTCATTGGCCAATGATGTATTGATGCAGATCTTGAAACAGACAACAGGCGTTTACCAATCAGGGAATTACTTTTCCATCGATTAAGGGTATATTCTAAAATGGCTTCTACAACAAAAACGCTGGATTTTAAAACGGACTGGGAATATAGCCCTGCTCCAGAAAGTACTGAACACATTCACATTGAAAAAAAGAATAACCTTTTCATTAATGGTGAATTTATACCACCAGTAAAGGGGACATATTTCGAGACGATTAATCCAGCTAATGAGGAAAAATTGGCCGACGTTGCCAAAGCGGAGCAGGCGGATGTGGATAAAGCTGTTAAAGCAGCACGCAGCGCTTATGATAAAGTTTGGTCCAAAATGAAGCCTGCCGAACGGGGGAAATATATTTATCGTATTGCCAGATTAATTCAAGAACGTGCTCGGGAGTTTGCTGTTATTGAATCCATGGATGCCTCTACAATATATGAATTGTTTATATTAATGCAAAAAGAAGGATTAGATAAGGTTCTATTACGCAATTTAGGAATGAAAAATTTTTTAAATGTTAAATTATATTTAACTTGACTATCATCATTGGTATTTTTGTTAAAATTAGTATTGGTTTCATTATCAAAACTATTATCAAAAACAATTTCTATATTAATATTTTCAAGATTAAAATAACAATGCGTAACTATTTTTTCAATATCATTTTTAATACATATTAATCCTTCCTCTCTATTATTTACGTCGTCAACATTACTATGCTTATCTAAATAGTCTAATTCTACATTTTGCACACCTATGATAGATTTATCTAAAATATCGTTA
>CATMBH010000226.1:0-2752 GCA_950063985.1 uncultured Fidelibacterota bacterium | reverse complement strand
TCCATTATACGGGTATATTTGATATTAGGTGACTACGACTGACTGTTTGTGTAAGGTAACCAGCCTCGTCTATTTATCGAAGGAAATCAGTGCTTTATATCGGTGTAGCCCGTACGGGAGTCGAACCCGTGTTACCGCCTTGAGAGGGCAGCGTCCTAACCACTAGACGAACGAGCCATTGCTTACTATATTATATTTATTCCTTCATCAATGCCTAAAAAATCAATGTGCTTTCTCATTGATGCGCATCGAAGAATTGCACACCCGGTAGGATTCGAACCCACAACCTTTCGGTCCGTAGCCGAACGCTCTATCCAGTTGAGCTACGGGTGCATAATTTTTAACTCCATAAATATTTATAAGCTATTTATTCGCCGTAATCCATATTTTACGGATGCAGGGGGGCGGGTGCATGTTTTAGTGAGTGGTTATTGGTAGCTGGTAAGTAGTACCGATCTACCGGTTACCATTTGCCCAGCATGAGCTGGGGTGCAGGGAATCGAACCCCGACCCTCAGAACCAGAACCTGATGTCCTACCGTTAGACGACACCCCAATAAATTTTCCAAAAAACCTCTGCCTGGCACCAGGCAAGGGCGGGAATTTAATCAGTCTGATTAAGCTCCCAAACCAAATTAATTGGAATTTTAATCAAAATTCAGCTCGTTAACCTGGAGTATTTCCTTGTTGCTATAATCCTGGATCCAGGCTACCACTTTTAACCCGGACATATTGTATGTTAGATTGGCGTGATTGATCCATTCAGTCCGCATAGACCAAGTGAAGGATTCCTTTGTCACTGCACCGCTAATCAATTTTATACTTTTGCCAGTATTACCGGTCAACAATTCAATCACTGCATTGTGATGTTCCGTTAATCCATTCGCGGAACCGGGGTATTTTACCGTATCCATAACTGCTGCAACGAATAACCTCAAATCTCTTGAACTTGTGGTTGATTTCACAGCGTCAAGTTCAACATCAAAGGAAATATCATTCCCTGATTGACTCCCATATATTCTAACGCCATACAAACCCACATCATCCAAATAATCCTTTGGGTCGTTTTTCCAATTCGTAGTATTTGATCCAGAATCTTTCCCATTGGTAAACATGTGGGGTGTATAATTATTCCCGTAATAATTATTGCGTGTACGGTTCATGGATGTATTGGCCAAATACATGGGGTCATTCCCCTGCCCCGGCCACCAGACATGATAATATATCTGGGTCCAAATCGAGTCTAATCCATAGCCCACATAATTAACTGTAGCCGGTTTTAAAGATGCATTTAATATCCGCTCCGCGGATGCGCATGGTCCTCATGTACTGGAGGTGAACATCTCACTTAAAACGCGGCGGCGATTGGTGCTCACTAGTATTTCTGCCATCCCCTGAACATTATCCACCGTGGCATAAATATTGGCTTCGCCCTGACCGACTCCAGTCACCAACCCTTCTTTTGATATTGTAGCCACAGCATCATTGGTGGATGACCATGTCACAGGCGTATCCATAGATGAATTTTCTTTGTCAATGACGAGGGCACTGAGTTGAACCGTTTGTGCTACCTTCAGCACATGACTCAATGGAGAAATAACAATCGTATCCGCCTCCTGAGTTACGGTTGCTTTATCTTCACAAGACCATAGCACAAATGAAATAATGAATATGGTATGTATTAGTTTCTTCAAATTGTTACCTAACTGGTTGGTTAAAATTAACTAAAATAGTGAAACGAGACCAACCTTGAATCCGTTTTCAAATGGCTGGATATACCGACAGACACCATTACTGCATAATACGCCACCGCGCTGAGAACCAACCATAATTGTAAGGCGGTGATTCTCGGAAATATTATAGGCCAATTCCATGCTGGCCCAGGTGAGTGATGTATCCCAGAATTTCCCCAGAATTTTCTCAATTGAATTAACGTCCCGATCATTCTCCACAATAATTTTCTCATCGGTTGAGGACATATCAATGGCAAGATTTGCAGACCATTTTGGAGATCGACTCACGCCAATACTCATAAAACGGTTGTACTGTGTCTCCTTCATAAAATTCGATTCAAATGGTACAATAGACGACGGTGCGTATTGATGAATCCCTTTCTTCAATTCCTGATATTCATATTTCACTTCCAAGCTATAATGGGTATTGAGCGTATAAGAAAAATGGGTTGGAAATGTTTGTGCTGAAACTGCTTCATAAATAAAAATTTGATCTGAACCGGTATATCGATTGAGATAAAGATCAATCACATCTTCTGTTGTTCCAATGCCCACAGTATAGTGGAAATTTCCATTCATTAAATTTCCATCCAACTCAGCATAAAATTCTTTAAAAGGGTTTAGTTCATTTTTAGACGAAGGCATATTCACAGAACTACTTATCATTTCCCATTTGATACTTTTATTATTCCAACCCCATTCATTATGTCGGCTAGACTGAGCATATACAAGGGTCAATTGTGACTGCGGGTTGATGGGCCCTTCTAAATGTATATCAAAACCAACTTCATCATTATAATCAATAATATGGGTAATTCTACTTAAAAGCCGGGTAGAATGTTCTTTAAATACGGTAGGCATTTGTTGAATAGTTAATACGCCGCCTGCATAATTAACAAAATCCCAACGGTGATCAGGGCCTAAATTAGCGAAATGGTAATTCTTATAGGAACCGCCTAAAGACCAGCCCCAGAGATACATATTCACATTACCAAACAGCCCAAATCCAATAGAATCCTT
>CATMBH010000225.1:0-2784 GCA_950063985.1 uncultured Fidelibacterota bacterium | reverse complement strand
AAAAATCTCCTTTGTTCCGGTCAAGTTGCGGGTAGATTTTTCTGCCTCTGATTTAGGTTTGCTGGGACTTGTAGAAAGACTCACTCTCTCCATTTCTTTTTAAATTTTATTTTAATTCGTGCTTAAAAAGGCCTTCTGTTGAAGGCCTTTTTTATTTCAATTCCTTCCTGATGAAACAACATATACACTGTAATTTTCAGTATGGATTTGAGTCGGGAAACAATCCAAAAACACGTTGTTCAGGCAGAAAATAATGTTGTTGATGTTGAAGAATTATTTGCAATTGCTCATCAACTTCTAGAGGAAAAAACTGAACGTAAGACGGTTCATGCCTTCCTTAATCTAGGCCACCTGCCTGCTGTTAATTCCAGCATCGCGGAAAATAATCGAATCGATGATTGGCTCTCACTTTTGATAGAGCTGATCGATAAATCGAAATATTCTTTTGGCCATCTTTTTTATAACCGTTCCCGAAAGTATAAGCATAAGCATCTATTTCATGAATTTCAAAAAGGCAAAGTTGTCAGCTATTCTTATGAAGATATTTGGGAGGAATTGTTAAAAGCAGCCGGCGCTTTAACTCATATTGAAAAATCATACCATGATAAAATTCGTATTGGTATTCTGACACCTAACTGCCTGCGTGGTGCTATTGTTGATCTAACATGTATATCCTTTCATTTTCCCGTTATACCCATACCGGCCAATGAGACTAAAAAAGATATTGATTTTATTATCAAGCACAGTGGTGTGACACACCTGTTTGTCGATAATGAATTGAAAACAGAAATAAATGACATCTTTCTTCCCTCTTCTAATGATTTAAACATTATTAATCTGAATAATAAAGATTGGCAAACCTTCATCGAACAAGGACAAAAATCTGATCCTCTCGAAGTCTTAAAGCGCATTGGACGTGTACGAATGGACGAAGTTGCCACCATCATGTACACATCCGGAACGACCGGAGAACCAAAGGGCATCACCTTCAGTCAAAGAAATATGATCGTGAAGCGTTTTGCCCGTGCACTGGCATTAACAAAATTTGGATCGCATGATTCATTTCTATGTTATCTCCCGTTATATCATACTTTTGGACGCTTCCTTGAATTACAGGGCAGTATTTTTTGGGGCGCCTCATATGCATTCGCAGAGGATTCATCATACGATACCTTGCGAAAAAACTTTTTGTTCATTAAACCTACGGTATTAATAAGCGTGCCCAAACGCTGGACACAACTGTATGAAACCATCCAATCATTAGCTGCAGACCATTTAGATGAGGATCGCATCGTTCGCAAAGCGATTAAAAAGGTTACAGGTGGAAATTTAAAATGGGGTCTGTCTGCTGCTGGTTATCTTGATCCAGATATTTTCCAGTTCTTTCAAAACAATGATATACAATTATTGAGTGGGTATGGAATGACCGAAGCGACAGGCGGAATCACCCTGACCTCCCCAGACAAATATGTCGTTGATTCAGTCGGCCAGAAACTTCCGGGCATAGAATTACGTATTTCTGATGAAGGCGAATTACTGCTAAAAGGTCCGTATATATCTGCTTTTTATTACGCTGATCCCCTCACTCCCAGTACAGATGATGGTTGGTTTCATACTGGGGATATTTTCATTGAAAAGGATGACCATTATTTTATAAAAGATCGCAAAAAAGAAATTTATAAGAACGCAGCCGGCCAAACCATCACACCGCAAAAGATCGAAAATATGCTTTCAGAATTTGATGCAATACAATCAGCGTTCCTTGTGGGTGATAATATGGATTTCAATACCGTATTGATATATCCCGATGAGGAGTATTTGAATACGCATATACCGAAAAGAGAACCAGCTAAAATAAGGTCAGCATTTAGCGCATTGATCCAATCAGTGAATGGTTTCCTTGCACCCTATGAACGTATCATTAATTTTGCCGTCATTCACAGAGATTTCAGTGCTGAACATGACGAACTAACCCAAAAAGGTACATTTAAACGTCAAAACATTTTGACGAACTGGTGGACTATAATCAAACCCATGTATGCACCTAACCAGGCAAATATTGAATCCAAAGGGAAAATTATTTCATTCCCTAATTGGCTGCTGAAAGCAATGAATATTGTTGCCCAGGATATTTCCTGGAGTGGCCGCTATTTGAAAATTGAAATTCTCAGCCGGAAATGCAAATGCCAATGGCAGGATGATTCTCTACTTTTGGGAGAATTTGTTTACACTGTAAACAGTAAGAATGTTGATTTGGGAAGTATTTTACTGGATCCCAGGCTGTGGTTGGGAAACAGTGCTCTTGTCATCTTTTTTGGCGATATCATTTTTCAATTAATTCATTATAAAAAATCAAAAAATGTTGAATTACTGTCACGCAAAACCTCACAACCTATACTGGAAGGTTCAATCCAACCTGAACTTGATGAATCAGCTTTTATTGAAGATCTTCATATTGGCACATTGCTGCTGATTCAAGCACAAAAGAATGGTTTAGATTACTTTAAACATGTCTTTGATCAAAAAGACATTGATCTGAAAAAGATCGGTATCCAAGTACTTATCAGCATGTTAAATGATTCAGAACTGAAGTTCAGCCGAACAATTTTTAGTGCTTTAATTCCCTATTTACAAAAAGATCAATTTATTCCTCCATTAAAGATACTATTCAAACGGCATCAGCAGAATAAAAAACTACGCTCATTCAACATTGAGTATGCCCAATTAGACGCATATCACATCGAAGAATTAATCACAGAGATCGGAAGAGCGTCGTGTAGGGAA
>CATMBH010000224.1:0-2786 GCA_950063985.1 uncultured Fidelibacterota bacterium | reverse complement strand
TATTCGTAGTTTAGATCTCGGCCCGGGGGATGAGGTATTGTCCACCAATCATGAATATGGCTCTTTGATTCGTGCCTGGGAATGGGTGGCAAAAGAAAAGGGCTTTCATTTTATTCAGCATGAATTTCCCTTACCACTGAAAACACATGAAGATTTTATAGAAGACTTTTGGGAAAGTGTAACCGCTAATACACGCATTATTTTTGTGAGCCATATTACCAGTTCAACGGGACTCATTTTCCCTGCCGAAGAAATCTGTAGCCGAGCTCGCAAAGACGGTATCTTGACCATCATTGATGGGGCTCACGTTCCAGGACAGCTTGCGTTAGATATTACTGCAATGGATCCGGATGTGTATACCGGTGCCTGCCATAAGTGGCTATCCGCTCCCAAGGGATCAACATTTTTATATGTTAAAAATGACCTGCAGTCCTTAATTAAGCCGCTCATCATTAGCTGGGGCGAAGCAGGAGATGATCCCGGACCATCCCAATTCCTGAAGGATAACCAGTACCAAGGGACGCGGGATCCCAGCGCATTCCTGGCGGTACCTGCAGCCATTGATTTCCAAAAGGTGCATAATTGGAATACTGTAAAAAAATCATGTAGAGAACTTAACCGAAGAACAAGAGATCGTGCATATAAGATCATTCATACTGATCCAATATGCCCCAATACGGAAGAATGGCTGGGGCAAATGGCCAGTGTGGAAGTAGATGTGAATAACGAGCAGGCGCTTAAGGATACTCTGCTCGAAACGTACAAAATAGAGATTCCGGTATTTACATGGCAGGAAAAGACACTATTACGATTTTCATTCAATGCTTATAATGATGAACATGATGCCGATGTTTTAATTGGCGCATTGAAAGAGATTTTTTGAGAAAGAAGCTTTTTCTTTTTGACATTGACGGCACACTGCTGTCGCCCGGCCCGGTTTCACGGAGGACATTGGATAGAGTGATAGCTGATCTTTTGGGCCAATCTCCGGACTTGCAATATGAGGATGTGGCCGGCAGTACGGACCCCATCATTGTGCAAAGAGCATTGCGGAAAATTGGAGTAAATAGCGGTGAATTCAACGAATGGACCATCAAAGTCATAACAGAATATTTAAAAAGACTTCCTGCAGTTTTTGATGAAGCAGATGAACCTTTTGTTTATGATGATGCCTTGATTTTATTGGCTAATATTTTAGAACAAGACAATGCTGTGGGCGTTATGAGCGGAAATATGCAGGCAGCTGCGGAGATTAAACTGGCAAAATTTGATTTATTGCAGAAATTCCCATTCGGTATTTATGCCGATGAAACGGATGATCGTTCTGCCATGCCGATAATCGCTAGAGAACGGGCGTGGGACGTTTATCATGAAGCATTCCGTTTAGCAGACATGATCATCATTGGTGATACGGACGCGGACGCAAAAGCAGCTGTTAATAATGGCTGCAAAAGCATAATTGTTAGCCGGCGCAAGGAAACATGGCTGAAAGCTGAAGCAGCTGGAGCTTCATTAGTCGTGTCATCATTAGCGGATGTTGATTTAGAATCTTTTTTAAGCTAAACCAATTTTTTTCAATGCGACTTGCCATGAATCCAATTTATTCTGCCTTGCTGCACTATCCATTTTTGGATTAATGACCATATCATATTCCGGCAGGGATTGAGTGAAAGGATTCCCCGTATATTTTTTTAACAAGCTATACACACCAAAAGCTGTTCTATCTTTCATGATTGTATGGCCAATGGCAATACCAGTCAAGTCCGCAATAAATTGTAATAAAGGTGGCCGGGCGCCACCTCCGCTGGCCGGGATAAGATCAACCAGCTTTGGCAATGGCATTGTTGCCATAATATCATAAACGAGAAATCCGATGGATTCCATCCCGGCTCTAATGATTTCATCGGCGTTGGCATTTTCAAGATTATAGTACACTGAATTAAAACCGCTTTTCCAATAGGGCGCTGCCAACCCGGCAAATCCTGGAATTAAAACACCATCAACATGTGTTTTTGCACAGCGTTTATCCCATTGCATTTCATTATGGGGTATTTTCAATTCATTTTCCAACCAATAAAAAAGGGAATTGCAGGTATTAATAGATCCTTCTGTAAGATAATGGATTTCTGACCCATTGGAAAAAAGGACATTATTCAACAACCCTTCATTATGGTTAGGTGTATTGCCGGAATGCAATAAAACAGAAGCAGATGTACCGAAATTGAAAGCCAAAGAACCAGCTGCTATTCCACCTTGCCCTATCAAGGCACTTTGCTGATCACCAATCACACAGTTTAGTGGCAGGCCCCAGGGCTTGATTTGTCCAAAGAGTCCCATAGTGGGGACGATGAAAGGTAAACTGGATTGCTGTACATTGAATAATGTACACAATGCATTATCCCAGGTTAAATCAGCAATATTCATAAGTTGGGAGCGGCCGGCCACAGTATGATCAACAAATGGGTTGCCTGTCAATTTATGTACAATAAAAGCGCTTAACGGCCCAAACCATACCGCTCCCTTTTCTACTTGTGATTTAAGCACAGAATCATTGTTGATAAGATGCTGGTATTTTGGTCCACCAAAATGAGCGCTTAAAGGCACTCCGCTTATTTCATGTATAAACTGGTTGTAGTCAGATAATTCTTCAACAACTTGACCTGCCCGGCTGTCCTGCCAACTTAATGCTGGTGTTAAAGGTGTTGCAGTTATTTTATCCCAAAACAAAAATGTTGAACGCTGTATGGCAATACCTACGCTGTGGATCTTTTTGGATTTTTGAGATG
>CATMBH010000223.1:0-2797 GCA_950063985.1 uncultured Fidelibacterota bacterium | reverse complement strand
GGATTTGTTTAATAATCGGCGCACCCATGTTTCATATTCAGCTCGAGTAGTAATTTGATAACCGCCAGCTACTTCTTGAATTTCTAAAGGCCTATTCTCCATAACAAACTTATCCTGCAGTTTTGGAATAAGATTAGTCAATTGAGGTGAATCATCTACAAATACAAGATTCATTCTGGTTTGGGTTAAAGATTCAGGAGATGCAAAAAGCAATGCTTCTAAAATAAGCAGTTGTTCTTTCTCAGTCATATCACGCTTCTGCGGTTAGCAGTTGAATTTCAAGTTCCCCAAACAGTTCATTCTGTACAATGGTAATTTTATGCGATCGTATCAGTTCCAGCAAGGCCAGAAAAGTAACCACAATTGCAATTTTAGAATCCAGTTGGTTGATGAGTGTAGAAAATCTCATACGGCCGTCACCATCAAATGAACGCATTATTAATTCTTTTTGATCATCAAGGTGAACAGGCTCTCTTTCTAATTCATAGGATTGGATCACCGGCATATTATCCATTGCAACTTTAAATGCACGGGCAATATCATATAGAGTTACATCTTTGAGAATAACATTAACCTCTTCAGGAGCATCAGTTATATTAACTGTTTTACCTTTGGGGAATACTTGGCTGCGTTTTGCGGCGTATATATCCAATGTTGCTGCAGTTTCCTTGAAGCGAGAGTATTCTAACAATTGATCGACCAATTCTTTCCGGGGATCAATAATGTCATATTCCTCATCCAATGCCGGTCTTGGCAGCAACATTTTTGATTTAATGCGCATGAGCGTGGCAGCCATAACAATGAATTCTCCGGCGATATTGATATTCATTTTTTTTATTTCTTCCAGCATCTCCATAAACTCTTCTGTAATATTGGCGATGGGGATATCATAAATATCAATTTTATCGCGGCGGATAAAATAAAGTAATAAATCCAGCGGACCTTCAAAATTTTCTAAATGAACACGGTATGTCATGCCTTATAATTTAACCCTGTTACATCTCGTACCGGAGTTAAAAATGTTTCTGCAACCGCTGATGCTTTTTCTGCACCTTGTTTCAGGATATCATGAACTTGGTCTTGATGTTGTTCATAATAATCTCTTTTCTGTCTAAATAGCTTGAAATGTTTCATGATTGTGGAAAATAATTCTTTTTTGATTTCACCATAGCCTGTCCCGGGAGTTTGGAATTTATCTGCCAACTCAAGCTTTCCATTTTCATCGAGGAATAAGCAAAAAATTTTGAACAAGGTACAATTAGTATTTTTTACTTCATTTACGCCTGAAGAATCTGTGACTATGGACATAACCTTTTTCTGAATCACTTTTTCAGAACCGAAAATGGGGATGGTATTATTGTATGATTTACTCATTTTCTGACCGTCCAATCCAGGAACCAGTTGTGTATCTTTATCAATATCCAGTTCAGGTACGATCAAAACATCACCGAATGTCTGGTTGAAGCGAACAGCAATATCCCTTGTCATTTCCAGATGCTGTTTTTGATCTTTACCAACAGGAACAATTTCACCGCCAAATAATAGGATATCTGCTGCCATGAGAATTGGATATGAAAACAAGCCCATATTTGCTTTTAAACCTTTAGCGAGTTTATCTTTATACGATGTGCCTCTTTCCATGAGCCCAACACTTGTTACAATGGATAAAATCCACATCAATTCTGCAACTTGCGGGATATCACTTTGAACCCAAAAAGTAGATTTTTCAGGATCCAAGCCAAGGGAAAGGAAATCCATGGCTGCACTCATGGTATTTTCTTTTAAAGATGCGCCATCCTGTATGGAAGTCATGGCATGGTAATTCACAATAAAACAAAATAAATCATTCTCTTCCTGATAATGAATCATCCTGGACATCATGCCAAAATAATTGCCAAGATGAAGTTGACCGGATGGTTGTATACCGCTTAAAACGCGTTTCAAAATGATTCCAAAAATAAATACGGACGCCAGGCTGTCTGGTCGTGGTTTATGAATTGCTGGAAGTAGTGAATCCTGTTGGGTTTCCTAGGCAGCCGCTGCAGAGGCATTTTTGCTTCATCCGGTGTAAGGTTGTCCTTTGTCTTATTGCATTGCTGGCAGGCAGCTACGAGGTTATCCCAATAATCGGATCCGCCTCGTTCTTTAGGAATTATATGATCGATGGTCATAGATGATGATTTCGAACCGCAATATTGGCATGTGTGCTTATCTCTTATCATAATATTCTTGCGGCTCATAACAACATTCATGCTGTTATAGCGTACAAAATCCCTGAGCTTGATAATACTAGGCAAGACCACTGTTATTGATGGAGAGTGAACTTTATCTTTATATGTTACCAGAATATCCACTTTTTCCAGATATTTTAAACAGATCGCCCGACGTGCAGTACAAATCATCAATGGCGAATAATTGGTATTCAAGACCAGAACAGCTTTATTTAATAATGATCCATTTCGTGTTGGTTGAAACATCAGCTTTTAACAATCTCTGCAATTGATACAGCTTTAACGAAAAGATCTTTCAACTTCTGACTGAATGTTTCTGAAGATGGATGCAAGCTCTCATTTCTTACCCAGCCTCTGGCATTGATCAAATCTTTGCCACCTAAACTGATGGCTAAATGACTGATTTCATTTTTCTCCGCAAAAAACAGTAAATCACCTGGCTGAGCTTCATGTAATTTGATTTCATTAACAAAGCGATCAGCTTGCAGATATGAATCCCGAGGTAATTCAATATCATGGGCTATGAAAACAGATTGTACAAAACCGGAACAATCAAATCCCAGAGA
>CATMBH010000222.1:0-2806 GCA_950063985.1 uncultured Fidelibacterota bacterium | reverse complement strand
CCCATGCTTGCGAATTTTAATGTAGTGCGTCGCGGTAATGTGCGTAGAGCCAAACTTCATTATCTGCGCAGTCTAACTGGAAAAGCCACACGTATTACTGAAAAGAGATAAGAAACATATCTTTTGATTAAAAAAACCCTCATTGGTTTGTCAATGAGGGTTTTTTTATATAATATCAACTGTCATCCTGAAGCCTACACGTAGTGTGGGGTGAAGGATCTCAAGCATTTTATATATAATTACCTTGAGATTCTTTTCCTGATAAATCAGGATCAGAATGACAAAAAAAGTATATGAGCAGATTTGAAAAAATAGTATTGGGTATCACTGGCGGAAGTCATTTATCCGTCCACGCTCTGATGCTGACACTGCCCAGCCTCATCCCCATACTGCGGGATGAATTCAACACCGGTCTGGATACACTCGGTCTTGTAGTCACTGTAAGTGCTTTTATGTTTGGAGTGGGAGCCATTCCAGCCGGCTGGGCTGAACGCAAGCTGGGCGGACGTACCTTATTATTATTATATCTCTTCGGTTCCGGGCTTTCCGCATTGCTTGTGTCAATTTCTACTTCCTTTTACATGATGGTGGCAGGGCTGGGACTTATGGGCTTTGCCTGCAGTATCTATCATCCGGCCGGGTTAACACTCATTTCTCATCGTGTAAAGGCCATCACGAAAGGAATGGCGGTTCACGGTATTTTTGGTACAACAGGTTCTGCAGCAGGACCCATTATGGCCACGGCGCTGGCATCCCTTATTTCCTGGCGGGCTTCCTATGCATTTTTGGGGGTGTTTAATATAATTTTAGCTGTAATAACTTATATGGCTATTCCCAAGCGTGAACACGACGCAGCAGATGCAGAGAATATTGAAAATCGTGTTGAAAAAACCAACCGCCCGGCACTGATATTTTTCTATATAACCAATATGCTCATGGGTATGGCTTATTATGGTTTCACCACATTCATGCCTACGCATTTTGCCGAGAATACGAACCAATTTATGCCCTTTATCTCCAACACGATGAAAGCAGGAATTTTCCCGACCATGGTATTTCTGGCGGGAATCATTGGTCAGCTCATTGGCGGTCGGCTGGGTAGCCGTTATAACCGGCCCAAAATGTTCATGATCATTGTGGCTGTGAATATTCCATTTTTAATGCTCATGGGCCATACGTCAGATATGCTGCTGGTTTTGTTCAGTATATGTATGGGCATTGCCTATTTTAGCAATCAACCCATTAGTAATACATTGATAGCAGAATTCACCCACAGCGCCAACAGGGGACTGGGTTACGGTATCAGCTTTTTCTTGAGTTTTGGTATCGGTTCACTGGCGGCAGGATTTGGAGGTTTTATTGCAGAAAGCAGGGGAGTGGCCGCTGTGTTTCCCGTCATGGGTTTTTTATTGATTCCCGCACTGTTTACCAGTTATATGATTATCCGTAAATCATGATGGTTGTTTTATCTGTGAATGTTCATCAATTTCCGCTGCTGTTATGAGCAATGACCAACTCCAGCAACTACCGTCTGTATCTGAAGTATTACTTGAAGTAAAATCAGATACACAACTGCATGTAAATTATATCACAGCCATCATTCAAGGCGAGATCAGACGCTACCGCCAGGAAGCCAAGGCAGGACAATTGAAATTAAAGCGCAGGGAGATCGTCCAATCCATTTTGGATAAAATTGAAAGCTGTGCCCAGCCTTCCATGAAAAATATCATTAACGGAACAGGTGTGGTTTTGCATACCGGTTTTGGCCGTGCGCCCCTATCGAAAAAGGTCATAGCCAATGCGGCCAAAAAACTGGAAGGCTACGTGAACCTGGAATTCGACCTGGACTCCGGCAAGCGCGGCGAACGGCAGGATCATATAAATGAAATGGTTTCTGCCATGTGCGGTTCTGAAAAAAGTTTAATCGTCAATAACAACGCAGCAGCAGTGCTTATTGCGTTGAATACATTTGCTGAAGGAAAAGACGTCATTGTTTCCAGGGGGCAGGAAGTGGAAATCGGCGGTTCATTCCGCATACCGGACGTTGTGCGCAAAAGCCACTGTAATTTGGTGGAAGTGGGCACCACCAATCGAACACATCTTAAAGATTACGAAAAAGCCATCACCAAAAATACAGGCGCTATTCTTTGGGCGCACACCAGCAATTACGTGGTAAAAGGATTCACCAAGGAAGTGTCACTGACGGAATTAGCTGAATTGGCCAAAAAGAAGCGTGTCCCTCTGGTAGCTGATCTCGGTTCCGGGGCTTTGGTTAATATGGAAAAATTGAATTTACCCGTGGAAAAACTCGTAGCAGATGTGGTGTGGACCGGTGCCCATGTAATTACATTTTCCGGGGATAAACTTTTGGGTGGACCTCAATCCGGGCTTATTGTGGGAAAGAAGAAATTTGTGAGCGCCATACACAAAAATCCCCTCTACCGCACGTACCGCTGTGATAAGTGGACCATTGCACTTATGGAAGAGTCTCTACGGACATATTTTTCAGAAGAAAAAGTCAGCGGTGATAATCTTTCACTCAAACTCTTAACCACATCCCAAAACACCCTCCTGAAACGGGGAGAGAAGATTTTAACAGTTATGTCTAAAAAGAAAATTAAAGACTTGGGGATTTCATTGGTGGAATCCAAGGTGGAAGCCGGGAGCGGTTCCTTGCCGGTAGAAGCCATCCCCAGCGCCGCGTTTCAGTTCAAGCCCAAAACAATGTCTGTTTCTAAACTGGCAAAAGCATTTCGTGTCGGAGAACAACCGGTAGTAGGCTATACAAAAGGGAATATATTTTATA
>CATMBH010000221.1:0-2813 GCA_950063985.1 uncultured Fidelibacterota bacterium | reverse complement strand
AACATATACACCATCGTATTCCATAGATACCAATACGGGTATTAATGGTATCTCAACTGTATTATAAAATTTTGTAAGTTTGACTTCATCCAATTTTTCCTGGAATATTTTAGTGAGCTGTAAAACAATATCAGCGTCTTCAGCGGCATAGAAAGATGCCTTTTCCAATTCCACATCGCTCATGGTTATCTGGTTTTTCCCTTTACCAATAAGTTCTTCAATGGGTACCAGATGATAATTCAAATACTCGAGGCTCAAGTTGTCCATTTTATACGAACGCCCCTCTGGCTTGATAAGGTGAGCTGCCAGCATGGTATCGAATTCGATACCTTCTACATTTACACCATGATTTTTCATAACCAGTGCATCAAACTTGATATTTTGCCCTGTTTTCTTAATCTCAGGATTTTCAAGTATGGGTTTTGCTAATTCCAATACTTTCTTAAGGTCATCTTTCCCAAAGTTGTTTTTAGATTTATCACCATATTGAATCGGTATATATGCACCCTCATCTTTTGCTGTTGAAAAGCTCATGCCTACCAAGGTTGTTTGCATGGGTGAAACAGAGTCCGTTTCAAGATCGAGAGAAATGAGTTTCTGCTTTGTTAATTCATTAAAGTATAACTTTAAGTCATCAATGTTAGTTATTGTATTATAATTTTTATAATCTTTCTTTTCTTCTATGGCTGGGCTATCTCCAAACTCATCTAATTGACTAATAAGAGCATTAAATTCCAGTTCAACAAACAGGTCCGTTAACGCATCTATATCAAATTCCTTGCGATCAAACTTTAATATATCACAATCCAGGTCCATATCCGTTATGATAGTAACTAATTCTTTGCTCAATCGGGCATTTTCTATACCGTTAATCAGGCCTTCTCTTACCCTCTTATTCCTGACATTTTCAGCATTTTCCAGTGCTCCTTCAAGAGAACCGTAATCCTGTATCAATTTGGCAGCAGTTTTCTTACCCACACCCATGACGCCGGGAATATTATCTGAAGTATCCCCCATCAGTCCCAAGAAGTCGATAAACTTCTCTGGGGGTACTCCCCATTTTTCCTGAACACCCTCCGGGTCAATAATATTGATCTCTCTTGACCTGACAATAGGTGAATAAAGAAATACGTGTTCCGTGATTAATTGTGCGAAATCTTTATCGCCGCTGAATATAAAAACATCCAGTCCTTCGGCTTCACCCTCTTTGGCAAGAGTACCGATCACATCATCCGCCTCAAAACCTGCTTTGCTGATATTTGGTAAATTCAACGCTTCTAACAATTTCCAAAGGTGATCTAATTGATCTTGTAATTCCTGGGGCATTTCTTCGCGGTTAGCTTTGTATTCCGGATATTTTTTATGACGGAAGGTCTTTTCCTTGCGGTCAAATGCTGCGGCGATGTAATCGGGTTTTTCTTGACGGATGAGTCGAAAAATCATGTTGATAAAACCAAAGAGTGCGCTGGTATGTTGGCCCATGGTTGTAATGAGTGGATTGCGTATCATAGCATAATGAGCTCTGAACAGCAATGCATAGCCGTCGATGAGAAAAAGTCGTTTGCGCTCAGATTTTTTGGTGGACATTAGAAGATGAAATTAATAAGAATACTCTCGGAAAACACCGCCTGAATATATTTTTAATAGTAATTTCAAAATCAAATCAGAGGTCATAATGAAAACATATCCTATTTCAAATCGCAATAGAGTAAAACGTATTTCAAACAAGTCGGATTACAGCAAGGAAACGGTTCACGCAATCATTGATGAAGCACTATTCTGTCATCTCGGAATTATTCATGATGGAAAACCTGTAGTCATACCTACTATTCACGCACGTATGGGTGATCATATTGTATTTCATGGATCAAATGCCAGTCGATTATTGAAAATATCAAATAATAATGAAATATGTGTAACAATTACACTTTTGGACGGACTTGTTATGGCCCGTTCGTTATTTAATTCTTCCATGAATTATCGTTCAGCTGTTATTTTTGGAAAAGGTGAAATTATTAAAGATCATGATGAACGCATGGCTGCATTCAAGTCAATCACCGATCATATCGCTCCCGGACGATGGGATGATGCCAGGCAGCCCAATAATTCAGAATTGAAACAAACATCTGTAGTAAGAATGCCCATTGACGAAGCATCAGCAAAAATAAGTGTAGGACCTCCAGATGATGAAGATGAAGATTATGCTTTGGACTATTGGGCAGGTGTTATACCCATTAATCAAACATATGGTGAACCAGAATCCGATCCTATTTTACAAGAGGGTATCACCATTCCTGGTTATTTGAAAAATTACTGTCGCGGTTAGATTTTTTGCTGCGCTAATTCTACAAGCACACCCCCGGTGCTTTTGGGATGGATAAATGTAACTAAAAATCCCTCTGCCCCTACCTTGGGCTTTTTATAGATAACATCAATTCCTTTATCAATTAATTCCTCTATTGAGAGTTGAATATCTTCAACTTCAAAACAAACATGATGCACCCCTGCTCCTCGTTTTTCAAGATACCTGGCAATCGTTGAATCTTTTCCAATTGCTTCTAAAAGTTCTATCTTTCCCCTGCCAGTCTCATAAATATCCGTTATTACACCTTCACTTGCGACTGTTTCTGTTCCTTTTTGTTCAAGGTTTAAGATATGCTTCCAGAATGGAGAATCTTTAGCCAATGATTCCACCGCAATACCAATATGTTCTATTCCTTTGATCTTCATCTATTTTAGTCCTGGTTGATTTGAATCTAATTCAATACCCAATCCAAGTCCATCTGGAATCACAACCCGTCCATCTTCAATCC
>CATMBH010000220.1:0-2819 GCA_950063985.1 uncultured Fidelibacterota bacterium | reverse complement strand
GCTTTGTAAAGGTTGAAAATGAATTTCACCATTTCCTTTAGGTCAGGATGTAGGCTGTTACCAACCGGGCAATCACGTGCCGCTCGCTCTAGGCGAATGCGATCATCAGGCATAATTCGATTTTTGAATTTAATATGGATTTTAACTTCAGAAATTCTCCGGGGATTCTTCCCCATAACCTTTTCCACATCGGCTTTGGTGCCGGTCATATCAATCCCATGCCTTTGGGCAACTATCCCCATAACCGTGAGCATGCATGTCCCTAGGGCTGTGGCCACCAGATCCGTAGGAGAGAATGCATCCCCCTTGCCCTGGTTATCTACTGGTGCATCAGTGAGGATACTTTTCCCAGAACGTATATGGGTAGCTTCTGTTCTTAAATCGCCTATATAGGTAACACTTGATGTCATCTTGTAACCTCCTTAAATACACGTTTAAAATTTCCTCCAAGAATTTTTTGAACATCTTTTTTACTGAAGCCCCGTTGCAGCAGTTTTTCTGTCAAAGTAGGAAGTTTGGTTACATTTTCCATTCCGGAAGGCAAAATTTCAACACCATCCCAATCGGCTCCCAAGCCAACATGATCAATACCAATTAAATTAATAATATAGGAAATGTGATCAATGATTTTGTCAACGGGTGGTGAAAATTTTTGCAATACAGGATTTAAAAGCTGACTTTCTGCATACCAATATTCATTGCCGTCGGGATCATATACAGCAGCCAAAGAATCCATCTTTAATTGAAGTGAATCTTTTATTATTTCTGCTTTCTTCTCAAAGGTACTATCTAAATATGTAGGATAAAAATTCACAAATACCACGCCGCCATTTTCTTTTATTGCTAATAATTGTTCGTCCTTCAAATTCCTGAAATGGGGACATATTTTGTAGACAGATGAATGGGAAGCAATGATGGGTCTTACTGAAACATCAATAATATCCCAGAATGTTTGTTCCCCTGCATGGGAAATATCAACCATTACACCCAATTCATTACAACGTCGTATAACGTCTTTTCCAAAACCTGTCAATCCTTTGAAAGCTAATGAATCACCTCGTTCAGTTTCATCCTTTGCTGATGTCGCCCAATCAGTTGAATTATTCCACGTTATTCCAAGATAGCGCATTCCCCGATCATACAATGCATTCAGTTTAGATAAATCATTTTCGATAGCATGACCACCTTCAACACCAATCATACATGATAGAATATCATGCTGTTCATTATAAATAATATCCTGATAATTCATGGGAATCGACCACTGGTCCGGAACGCGTGAACATAAGTATTCCAGTTGGGTGATCATTTCATTCGCCTCTTCAAATGACTCGTCTTTGGTGAACATATATGGACTCACCCAAATAGAAAAAACCTGTAGATCCATACCACCTTTTTTAAAC
Source organism: uncultured Fidelibacterota bacterium (assembly GCA_950063985.1). Classification (GTDB taxonomy): domain Bacteria; phylum Fidelibacterota; class Marinisomatia; order Marinisomatales; family TCS55; genus UBA2126. The sequence goes on along the minus strand of CATMBH010000220.1, from coordinate 1,416 downwards.
TTAACCAGATCGGAGTGGCTTTCCGAAAGATCAGTCAAGATATCTCGGCCGATCATAGAACGCAGCAGAATATCATTATGTGTATCAACTACAAATGACTTCATGTGAAAATCATCTGCTCCATTAATACATGATAAATTGACAAAAATAAAAAGAGATAAATATTGTAAATATCTACAGATTACTAAATTAGATTTTTCCACTATTCTTTCTCCCAAAGATTAAAAACCAGTCCATAGGGATCGCGCATATAACAATCCCGGCCTTTGCCTTCCCATTTGACCACAGTGCAGTCATTGGCCAATAAATATTCCTTTGCTTCGTCGAGGTCATCAACATTGAATTCCATTACAGTGCCGCGTAAGTCATCATTGTCCATGATGTACAGATTTAGATCGCCGCTACGGATGTGTAAATGGTTCTCTTCCATTTTAGTATCCAGCCCTATAACATCTTTGTAATAGGATTCTGAACTTCTCCAGTCTGGATGCTGAAGGGCAACGTGATTACTTAATTCAAATTTCATGTTAATCTCCCATAGCAATGGCTAATTGTTTTTGACACTCATCAAAATTCTCCGCTGTTACAAATATCGGTTCCTGATATCGAATGGTAATTGTCGAAAAGAAAACAGGAACACGTTTCTTATCCCAGTTCCAGAATATGGGAAATGACCTTGAGCAGTCACATTGTACAGGAATGACTGGAACTCCCGATTGCATGCTCATATGCAGAACACCTTTTTTGATTTCCTTAAATGGCCCCGCCGGTCCATCGGGTGTGATGCAGCAACGGTATCCCTTTTTGAGCTCTTCCACAATTTTATCGGCCGCTTCCCGGCCACCATATCCAGTAGAACCAAAGATGACCTTACAGCCATACCAGCGCAAAGCGATTATGATCTTATACATATACCAAATAGGATGGCTGAATTGAACATACTCTTTAACATCCTGCAAACCCAGCCAATACAAGGATCCTTTATAATGCCATACAGATTCTATCCGGGCAGAATGTTGGTCGATATTTTCCTGGCCTTCCACAATGATTTTGCATGTTTTCTGAATAGCCCACTTGTAGAAATAAATCAAATAAGCACCCAGATATGATGACACATAATAGAAAGGTTTGAACCACAAGGGAATATTAGTTATTTCGTATTTTATCAAACTCATGTGATATATTTTCTGACTGTCTCTTCATTTATTTCAGAAAGATCATCAAACACATTCAATATTGTATCCAGAGCTTCAAACTGCATCTCTCCCCGTTTATAGACCTCTGCATAAGGAATACGATGAAATGAAACCATGGAGTAGCGGGGTATGAATTTATCCGGAAATATGTGTTCCATTTTTAATTCCAGTTCCCGTCGTTTTATATAAGATGGATCATTTACATGAGATCGGAAGAGCG
>CATMBH010000219.1:0-2873 GCA_950063985.1 uncultured Fidelibacterota bacterium | reverse complement strand
AAGCTATTCGTTATAAGGAAATTTTATATGAAGATTAGGATATTGGGTTGTGGAGGATCTTTTGGTTCACCCTTGGCATATGGTCGAAATGGAAATATAGATATCAATAATATACGTAATTTTCGAACTAGATCTTCAGTATTAATTAATGTTGATAATACCACTATACTTATCGATACTTGTCCAGATCTAAGACAACAACTATATTCTGCTCAATGTACAGATATAGATGCTGTACTCTATACACATGAACATTCAGATCATGTTTCCGGTCTACCTGATATGAGAGCAATATCACTAATAAAGGGAAAAATTATTCCTGCATACATGCCTGTTGAAATGATAGAAAAAATTAAGTCACATTATAAATTTATCTTTGAAGGCGAAAAAGAATACGCACCTTTCATGAGAATAGAAAAAATAGATAATATGTTTAAAATAAACAATGTAAAAATTTCAACTTATAAGCATAACCATGGTTCAATTGATGTACAAACTTATCGGATTAAAAACTTTGCTTACACCACTGATTTCAAAAAATTTTATGATAATGATATTGATAATTTGAAAAATGTGAATAGTCCACATGAAGTTATTAAATTCATTAAAGAGAACATATAAAGTATAGCTTTAAATGTATGAAAGCTTTCAAAGCAACGGTTTCAGGAAAAGTTCAAGGTGTCTGGTTCCGAGATTCCACAAGGAAAGAAGCTGCAAAACTAAACGTGGTGGGCTGGGTAAAGAATATGCCTGATGGAACTGTGTATTTGGAAGCAGAAGGTGCAGAAGAGTATTTGAAAGAATTTGAACAATGGCTTCATGTGGGTTCACCCATGTCTCAAGTAAACAGAATTGAAGTAGAATGGATAGAACCAACAGGTGAATATTCAACGTTTGAAATGAAATTCTGATGAAGATCGCTCTCTGCCAGGTCAATCCTACTGTCGGTGCACTTGAGACCAATAAGGCTCTTATTCTCAACCATTACGTAGAAGCCGTGGAAAACGGCGCTGATCTGGTGGTGTTCCCGGAAATGGTCATCACCGGTTATCCTATTGCGGATCTAATGTATGAAAATGGTTTTGTGGATGCAAATTTGAGTGTCCTAGACAGTATTATCAGTCAAACTGCAGTTCCATTGATATTGGGTTATATCCATCAGGAAAACGGTCATTTATTCAATTCCGCCGCTGTATGCATGAATGGAAAGCAAATTTACCGTTATGATAAGATCTTATTGCCTACCTATGATGTATTTGATGAAGACCGCTATTTTACCGCAGGAACCGAACTTGGATTATGTGAACTGAAGATCGGTGGACAAAACATCAAACTCGGTTTGGAAACCTGTGAAGACCTTTGGGATGATGAATATGATTTCAAAGTTTCTGCTGAATTGCAGAAAGCAGGAGCGGATTGTATCATTAATATTTCAGCATCACCTTATCATGAACTCCGTTTACAGGAGCGACTTGGGTTGATTCAACATAAAGTCAGGGAAACAGGACTTCCGTTTTATTACTGCAATCTTGTTGGCGCCCAGGATGAACTTATTTTTGACGGGCAATCTTTGGCCGTGAATGGCAGTGGCGATGTGATTGGCTTGGGCACTATTTTTTCAGAAGAAATTATTTATGTGGATTCTGAAACAGCGAATATTATAGACCTGTCTTAAAAAGATAGGGAAGGTGAAATGGTTATTGCCCTTGTTTTGGGTGTTAAGGATTATTTCAAAAAGACTGGACATAAGGAAGCAGTCATTGGTTTGAGCGGAGGAATTGATTCATCACTGGTGGCCTGTATTGCCGTGGATGCCCTTGGCAAAGAAAATGTCCATGGCGTATCCATGCCGTCGGTGTTTTCCAGCGAACACAGTAAGGACGATGCCAAACAATTAGCTGAAAAACTCGGGATTGATTTTCGTTCTATTCCAATCCCGGATATTGTGGATGAATATGAAAAAACACTCCAGCCCCATTTTGAAAGAACAGGTCGCAATGTGGCGGAAGAAAATATCCAGGCCCGGGTTCGGGGAAATCTGCTCATGGCGTTGTCCAACAAACATCACTGGCTGGTACTGTCCACGGGAAACAAAACAGAACTGGCTCTTGGCTACTGCACTTTATACGGTGATATGAGCGGAGGATTGGCAGTTATTTCCGATTTGTCCAAAACGGACGTGTACGGGTTGTCAAAACGGGTTAATGAACTAGCCGGGTATGAACGAATACCTGAAAACTGCATTATCAAACCGCCGTCAGCTGAATTGGCTCCGGATCAGATGGATCCCTTTGATTATGATTTGGTGAGTCCATTAGTAGAATCCATTGTGGAAGAACGAAAATCACCGGCCCAATTGGTAATGGAAGGTCATGACAGGGAATTGGTTGAAAGCTTATATCAGAAAATTAGAATTAATGAATACAAGCGCAGGCAAGCTGCTCCGGGGTTGCGGGTGACGAAAAAAGCTTTCGGCATGGGAAGACGGATGCCTATTGTGAATCAATACAAAGGAAAGAATTTATGAATCAATTGTTTGTTATTTGTTTGATGGGAATAGTTTTTACTCAAGAACACACGCCTGCAGATTTCTGGTACAGCATGCAGGAAGCCGAAAAAATCTCCTTTGTGAATGGAGCCTACACCGCGGTATCCGCCATGAAAATGCATCATCAGCGCCAGGTGAAAGAACAGTACATTGGCAATGACAACTGGGTCCAGCCTTATTACATCGATCGTTATTATGAAATTGTTGACGAGCATATTTCAACAAATGTTGAAGGTGTCAACGAAATAGTAAAAAATAATTTTAATGGTTATTTATCCGATAAACTTGATAGTATTTCAATATTAAAAACTATAAAAATAGCTTT
>CATMBH010000218.1:0-2882 GCA_950063985.1 uncultured Fidelibacterota bacterium | reverse complement strand
TTTATTCATACACCAGGATCGATCGGTGTTGTTTCACGATCGGGAACATTGACTTATGAAGCGGTTAATCAATTGGTTGCCGCCGGTTTAGGCCAGTCCACATCCGTGGGTATTGGCGGCGATCCTATTATTGGCACAACATTCATTGATATGCTGGCACTATTTGCGGGTGATGACAAAACTGCAGGTGTCGTTATGATCGGTGAGATCGGCGGAACAGCTGAAGAAGAAGCTGCCCAATGGGTTATAGATAACAATTTGAAAAAACCTGTTGTAGCATTTATTGCCGGACAAACCGCTCCTCCGGGGCGGCGGATGGGTCATGCCGGCGCCATCATCGCCGGGGGTAAAGGGACGGCAGCAGAAAAAGTCGCTGCTTTACAAGCAGCAGGCATTACTGTGGTGAGTAGCCCAGCAGATATTGGTAAAGCCATGGCTGAAGTAATTAAAATATAAATTAAATTTGATGAGGATAATTAGGTGAGCAATAGAACATTAGCGATCATTAAACCCGATGCAGTGGGCAATGGCTATACCGGAAAGATTATCGATAGAATCATTTCTGAAGGATTTAAGATCAAGGCCGCCCGATTGATACATTTGAGCCGTGAACAAACCGAGAGCTTTTATGCAATTCATAGAGGACGTCCTTTTTACAATGACCTGGTGGATTTCATGACCTCTGGACCCTGCATGCCTATGGTGCTGGAACACGAAGATGCTGTAAACGCATTTCGTGAACTGATCGGTGCAACCAACCCAGCCGAAGCCACCGATGGTACCATTCGTAAGGATTTCGCAGAGAGTGTTCAAAACAATGCAGTTCATGGTTCTGATTCAGATAAGACCGCTCAAAAAGAAATTGCATTTTTCTATTCAACCGATCAAATTCTACACAACTAATCAGGAGACATTTTCTGTTTGATTCAAGAATATATCGATTAAGCGTCTGCGCGCTCTTTTCAGTTCTGCTTTTCATGGGGTGCGGTAAAAAAGGATTAACAGGCAGAACAGGGGAGGCCATATCCCTGAATACTGAAATAGCTGAAGATAGCGATGATCTCGATTACAACTGGATCATAGCTGATCAGCCTGATGCCTCAATGCTGAGTTTAGATAATTTCAGCTATAATGAAAATCGTTCCACCGTCTCATTTATTCCTGATGCTCCCGGTGATTATATATTGCAAGTTGAAGTTTTACAGTACGGTGATGAAATTGCAATACAATCCTTTGCCATTGCTGTGGAGCAAGGGGATGCTGTTCCTGTAGAACAAACTAAACCTAATTGGTATGAAGAAGAAAGTGACCGGCAGTGGTTTGAAGCAGTTACAATTGTTGGGGATACAGTCGTTGAAGTGCCAGTGATCACAGAAGTTGCGCCAGCTATTGATAATGTGGAGGAAATTGTTGCCCAGGCTGAAGCAGAAATAGTACCTTCTCCCCTACCACCGAAACCAATTCAACGAGGATTAAATATTCCAAAAAATGAAGGTAGATTTACAATTCAGGTTGTTTCTAAAAAATTATTGTCTGATGCGGAAGTCGTTGCTGCAAAATTGATTAATTCCGGGTTTGATGCCTATATTCAGAAAGCCTATTTCATTGAAACAGACGAGGTATGGTTCCGTGTGCGGGTAGGCAGTTATGATAGCCGAAAAACAGCACTCACAGTTGCCAAATCTATTTCTGAATCACGCGGTACATCCACATGGGTGGATTATGTCCGCTATGAAGAATAACCAAGGAGATACCTATGGATCCTATGAAATTATATTTTGACGTTCGTGATATTTTTCGTGCTCCCCGATTAGCCTTAAGTGGAAAAAAGATTCTTGTATTTATACAAGCTCTATTAGTTGGTTATGCTGATTATCTAATTCTTACTTATGTATCATTCGGATTGGCAGGTTATACATTTTCTGAAACATGGAGCCAGTATGGACTTTATCCCTGTCTTTTTGGTAATCCCGCTCCTTGGTATGCCTGTGCAGTCTTTGGACTGGGGGTTGCCTGTTTGTTCCTGGCAATCAATTTTGGATGTACTGCTGTTTCCAGAATTACATTTAAACAGCTGAAAGGTGACGAATTTTATTCATCGGGAGATGCCTGGAAATACGTCAAAAAGCATTGGCATCCAGTTGTTTTCACATCAGTTTCATTTATCTTTATCCTGGTCTTTTTCTTTGGACTTGCAGCCGTTTTTGCGTTAATGGGTAAAATCCCTTATGTGGGTGAATTCTTATTTGTCATTCCCTATCTCTTATATTTCTTCGGCGCAATATTTACCATTTATACTACCATTGTTTTTGGAATTTCGTTTCTCTATGCTCCGGCGATCATCAGCGCCTATGAAGAAGACACCATGGGAACCGTATTCAATTCTTACGCCATCACTTGGTCACAACCGTGGCGAATTGTTCTTTATCATCTCGTTCTCATCCCAATTGGAGTACTTGCCAGTTGCATTTTTATAAAATTCTGGGTTGCTGGATTTAAGCTGATTAATTGCTTTTTTGGTTGTGACTGGTTTATGGGTACGAAACTGGCCAACATTGTGGCCTATGCTGCAAATATTGTTTATCCCGCGAGTTTATGCAATGCTGTAACTGCCTGCTGTGCTGGTTTTGGCAGCAGCTGTTGTATAGGACTGTCTGGCTGCCTTTATGCTCCAAACGTTGACTTGGCCGCACTATCAGGTACTGAAACAGCAGCCGGTGTAATATTAGCTGTATTCCTGTTCCTGCTGATACTTTCCGCAATTGCCTATGTTCTTTCCATTTGTTCTGTCGGTGAAACACTCATGTTTATCATTTTCAAGAAAAAGTCTGATGATGACAATATTCTAGAACGAAAAGACGAAGATGATCTTGAAGAAGAGG
>CATMBH010000217.1:0-2886 GCA_950063985.1 uncultured Fidelibacterota bacterium | reverse complement strand
CAGGAATTATTATTACTCTTAAATCCGGCTCTTTTAATCTTAAAAATCATATTCACCAACAGTGGCTCTGGGTACTCATTTTTGGTTTTATCTGGTATATGGCGATGCATGGTGTTCTGACCCTTGTAGCGCTTGGATATAATCAACTCGCTGTCGTAATAATGTTTCTAGTCATAGGTCTTTCAATTACAGGTACTATTCTGTTGCAGAGAAAAACACTGCATAATAGATAATGGAAACAGGTACAACTACATTTCATAGTATTGGGACAACCGCTGATTGGGTAGTAATGGTGGTATATTTCATATCCATTATGCTATTTGGAACCTATTTTGGCCGGTATACCAAAACGACGTCCGATTTCTTTTTTGGTGGTCGCCGATTTTCTTGGTGGTTGATCACCATGTCTATTGTGGCAACCGGTGTAGGAAGCCATAGTTTTGTAAAATATTCTGCGAAAGGGTTCGAGCATGGTATCTCCTCATCCATGACCTATTTGAATGACTGGTTCTTTGTGCCTTTTTTTATGTTTGGCTGGCTGCCGATCCTTGTTTATTCCAAAGTTCGCTCCATTCCGGAGTATTTTGAAAAACGGTTCAGTCCTTCAGCGCGATTCCTGGCTACAATTCTACTGCTCCTTTATATGGTCGGGTATATTGGGATCGGATTTCTAACTTTGGGTAAAGCGCTAATACCCATGTTGCCGGAAGCATTCACTGTTTTTGGCATGACCATACCAGTAACCTTAATGGGGGCCATAATTATAATCGCTGTCATCACTGGCGCTTATATTACTTTTGGTGGTCAAACAGCTGTGATCTTTACCGACTTATTACAGGGATTTATACTCCTGTTTGCAGGTTTTATATTGTTTATTCTAGGGATATCATATCTGGGCGGGTTTGAGATATTTTGGAAACTGTTGCCTGTGGAGTGGAAACTGCCTCTTGCAGATTTTAACCAGCCACCCAACTTTAATTTTGTAGGAATATTCTGGCAGGATGCTATAGCAGGATCCATCGGGTTCCTCTTCATGAACCAAGGACTGATTATGAGATTCATGGCGTGTAAGAGTGTGAATGAGGGTAGGAAAGCTGCGGCAGTGAATATCCTTTTTGTGCTACCTCTTTCTGCCATTGTGGTTGGGAACGCAGGTTGGGTCGGAAAAGCTATTTCCGTGGCTGATCCTTCTATTGTTGCACCCACTACATCGCCTGACCAGATCTTTGTAGTTGTTGCCAATATAGTTTGCAGTCCCGGAGTGTTTGGTTTTGTTATGGCAGCACTTACAGCTGCCCTCATGAGTACAGTAGACACACTGATCAATGCAACCGCTGCGATTTTTATCAATGACGTCTATCGTCCAATAAAACGTTTAATGGATACGAATGCCAAAGGAAACAAATTAGAGGATAAACAGGAATTATTTGCTGCCAGATTATCATCCATTGCAATCACCGCTCTCGGTGTGGCTGCTGTGCTGGCGTTTAAAAATTTCCCAACGGTTTATGAAGCTCACGGTTATTTCCATTCAACACTGACGCCACCCCTGGTAGTGGCTATTTTCATGGGTGTGTTCTGGAAACGATTTTCCCCAGCAGGCGTGATCACAACATTTGTAGGAGGTGTGGCACTGATGATTCTTGGTGCACGGTATCCCGGGGTTTTTATTGCCCCGTTTGATCATGGAATTACAATGAATCCAGATCGACCTTATTCTTATATACGTGCATTATATAATATCCTGGCTTGCACAGGAGTAGGTGTTTTAGTTACCTGTACCACATCTCTCCAGGAATGGGTCGTAGCGTGGTTTAAATCTAGACCATCGGGGCGAACAGAAATGATAGGTCTGTCGGGTTTTTCAACCTTTGCTTTTATATTGATCCTTTTTAATGGTGCCGATCTTTTCCTGCAGGTCATTTCTGTAATGATAGTCATAATCCTAGTTCCGACAATTGTTGGATATTTTGTTTCTTACAATAAACAAACTGCGACAGAAGGTCTCACGTCATGGTCTATAGATAAAGCGAGAGCTATGTTTAAAGGTTCAGATCCAAACGATAAAATTGGAGCAGTAATTCAAGTAAAGTTCAAGGTGATTGAAGGCGATGGAACAAACATCATGTTTTCGGAAAACGATATGGATCGTATGGCTGCAAAACCAGGTGATCTTGTATATCTTTCTGATAAACGGAAGTGGCTGGGCGGTTTAAAGTCAATTCATTCTGTGTATGGTAAACCGCATCAAGATGATGAAATTGTTTATTTAGATGATGGTCAGGTGGCACAAGGACTGTTTGATCATGGACGTACTTTAATTGCAGAAAAAGAAATGTAAAACACTTTTATTCTTTCAAATACTTTTTCAAATTAATTGTGAGAGAAATTGGCAAATTTCTTGAAATTATTTTTTACACACCTGACTAACATCCTCTTAAATAAACCACATTTGAAAGGATCAGTCAGGATCTTATTTGAAGGAGTAAAAGTAATGTTGTACACCCGGCATAAGTAAATTTTAAGATGAATTTGTGATTGAATTTTCTTAATAAATTGCGCACATAATTTTCCACAAATGAAAAAGCAAGTCCCACCTCAGTATTACCATGATTACTTAAACTTAGAAAACCTTCTGACTAGCCAGAAATTGTTAAGTGAGAAAATTGGCCAGAAGGCACATGATGAAATGCTCTTTATCATTATTCACCAAACCTACGAATTATGGTTCAAGCAGATTCTGCATGAATTGGATTCTGTTCTAGATATGTTCCGTGGTAACTATGTACAGGAGGAAAACTTTGGCATAGTGGTGGCCCGTTTCGACCGTATTATTGAAATTCAAAAATTACTGGTAAATCAAATCAGTATTCTGGAAACGATGAC
>CATMBH010000216.1:0-2896 GCA_950063985.1 uncultured Fidelibacterota bacterium | reverse complement strand
CCGGTACTGCAGGAACTGGCCCTGGAATACCCCCTGCCCCAGGTGATCATGGATTACCGCGGCGTAGCCAAACTGAAAAACACCTACACCGACAAGCTGCCGGAGCTGATCAACCCGCGCACCGGCCGCGTACACACCTCCTACCACCAGGCCGTGGCCGCCACCGGGCGTCTGTCCTCCAGCGATCCCAACCTGCAGAACATCCCGGTGCGCTCTGAAGAAGGCCGCAAGATTCGTCAGGCCTTCCTGGCCCCCCCTCCGGCAGAAGGTAAAAAGCGCAGAAAGATCGTCGCCTGTGACTATTCCCAGATCGAACTGCGTGTCATGGCTCACTTAAGTGGCGACAAAGGATTGCAAACTGCTTTTGCCAATGGTGAGGATATTCACGCCCGTACAGCAAGCGATATTTATGGTGTTCCCATTGATGATGTATTACCGGAAATGCGCCGTGTGGCCAAGATCGTTAATTTTGGGATCATGTACGGAGCCGGACCTTTTCGCATGAGCCAGGAGCTAGGCATTCCGCGGGCCGAGTCCCAATTGATCATTGACCGTTATTTCGAGCGTTTTGCAGGAATACGTGATTATATTGATGCAACTATCACAAAAGCAGAATCAGATCAATATGTAGAAACAATGCTGGGTAGACGCCGCCCTGTGTGGAATATCAACAGTGATAATCATATGCATCGCGAAGCCGCAAAAAGAATGGCCATCAATATGCCCATTCAGGGTACGGCAGCTGAAATGATCAAACTGGCCATGATCCATATTCATAAGCTCATGAAAAATGAAAAAATGAAATCGAAGTTAGTTTTACAAATTCATGATGAATTATTATTTGAAGTCCCAAAAGCAGAATTGGATGATTTACAATCTATAGTGATTGAGAAAATGGAAGGAGCGCTTAAACTGGATGTGCCAGTTATTGTTGATTCTGGTGTAGGGGATTCGTGGTTTGAAGCGCATTAATTTTGGTAAATAGTAAATGGTGAAATGGTAATTGGTGAATTGTGATTGGTAAAGTAGTAAGTTTTTAATGTAAAAATTCCATACTGATTTGCAAATACATTTAATTAAAATTTCTCTTTACTCAGTGGTTTAAAATGGAAGCAAGTATAACACTTAAAAAAGTTGGTAAACTGGTTGGAGATAAAACCATCCTGGCTGGTCTGACTTTTGGCATTGAAAAAGGAACGATTGTTGCCATAGTCGGCGATAATGATGCCGGAAAATCCACAATGCTGCGTTTGCTGGCTGGCTTGGAAAATCCCAATTACGGTTCAGTTTTTCTTCATGGGCTGGATACGGATAAACGTCGTTTGGAAACTCGCCAAACGGTTGGCTATGTTCCCCATGATATTGACCTGGATCCTTGGCTCACGTTGGAACAGAATATCCATTTTGATGCACTTTTATATGGCACACATATGGAAAAAATTCAATCTCGAATTCATGAATACAGCCAGGCATTAGCAGTAGGTGATTTTTTGTATTCTATGGCGGGCCGTGTTCCGCAGGGCATTCAGAAAAAAGCCATGATTATTCGCGCATTGGCCCATGACCCAACGATTTTAATTATGGATGAACCTACGGCATTTATGGACGCAGAATCACGACGGCTTACCTGGAACCTCATGCGCGAATTTCACGGAGATAGGACGATTGTTTATTCCAGTCAATTCTTGCCGGAAGTAGAAGCAGCCAATGACCGTATTATGGTTATTCATGAAGGAGGTGTCCTTTTGGATGGAAGTCTGGACAAACTGCTGGAGAGCACTCTAGAATACCATCAATTTGCCATAGAATTTGAAGAATTGACCGATGAGCTGTTTGATTCTCTTAGTGGAGTTACAACTGTGGTTAATCCCACAAAAATGGGAAATACATTTCATTTTTATGGACGTTCAAGAAAAGTATTTTTTGAAGTATTAAATGCCTGCTCCGGAGCATTAATGAAAGATCTGTCTATTGAAAAACTCTCACTGCAGGATCTTTTAGATTCAGCATTTGCCCAAAAGGGGTTGGACGGATGAGCGCTTTTATTATTCGCCGCTGGTGGTTGATTCGCAATCGTTTTATTTCGTCCATTGCGCTGGCTTTCATTGTCCCGAGCATTTTATCGATTGTTACTGTTTTTGGTACAAAAAACATTGTTGTCCGCAGTGTTAATGGTCAGCCTTATGAAATATGGGTATTGCCTGGATTAATGATGTTTTTGGCGGCTGTTTTGATCACTCCGTTGATCTACAGGGATTTCTTTGATCTCCGCATTCATAACAAATCTTTGATTTCCATGACGTTAGCTCCCATTCGCAAGTCATCAATCATATTAGGCATATTGGTCAGCGCGCTATTGGAAGTGCTATTTATCATTTCAATTTAAATACAGGTGAGATCTCTTACGATACTGTTTTTTCTGAAAACGCAGATTATGAAGCTTTGGCACTTGATCAGGAAAACGCTTATGTGATGCGCAGCGACGGCCGCATTTTTGAAGTTTTGGATTATGTGGGCGATAATCAAACGGTGCAACATTTTGACACTGCTTTTGATGAAGATAACAATATGGAATCGCTCACGCTAGATCCCAAATACCGAGAGCTGATCACTGTGGCCAAAGATGAGGGCCTTGAGGAAAAAGATTTAAAAGGGCTCTACCGCATCGATATAGGAACCCGAAAGCAGGAAGCGCAGCCGTTTATGACCATCAATATGAAAGACAAAGCCTTTGAGGCTTTTCAAAAAAAAGATGCTGAGAAGACGTTCAGTCCGTCTGATCTTGCGATTCATCCTAAAACCGGGGATTATTATATCGTAGACGGAAAAAAACCTAAATTGCTTATTTTGAGCGCTACGGGTAAGTTCAAGGATATACACGAACTCAACCCTTTAC
>CATMBH010000215.1:0-2898 GCA_950063985.1 uncultured Fidelibacterota bacterium | reverse complement strand
GGGCGGCGATCTCTGCGGCATTGGGCGTAAAATGGATGTCGGCTACCAAGGGAGTTTTATAGCCTCGGCGGTGGAGTTCATATTTGATATTTTTCAGGTTCTCGGCTTCTTTCTTGCTGGGTGCTGTAATGCGGACAATCTCACAGCCGGCATCGATCATGCGGATAGATTGCTCCACCGTACCCATGGTGTCCATAGTATCGGTAGTAGTCATGGACTGGATACGAAGAGGCTGATCGCCGCCAACACGCACGTCACCCACAGCCACTTCCTTGGTCTGAAAGCGAGAATAATTGCTCAAGTTGTTACAATAAGGAAGATAATTTTCCATGAATGAATTTAATTATGAAAAGGTGTTCGCAAATACGACTTGGCTTCATCAATGGTATATGAATAATTATCCAATTCGACGCATGCTTCATAGGCATCTATGGCTTCCTTGCGATCATTTTTTAGATCATGGAGTTGACCTTTCAAACACCATGCGTTTGCTAAAATGATATCCAGCTCGGCGCTGTAATTATTCACTGTTTCATAAATGTAAGCCAGCGCTTTATCATTTTTACCCTCTTTAAAATGGAATAATCCAAACTCATACTGTAAATAACCATAATACCAACTTTTTTGGATCTCGGTTAGGTCGGGATACATTTTTTTCAATGTGTTCAGGGATGTCAATGCTGAATTCATTTTCCCACTGCGGATGAGGCTTTCTGTATAGAGAATGCGGAAATAGAAATTCCCGGGGAATTCCTCCACCAGTTTACCACTATGCTCCAACGCTTTTCCCGGTTTTACGTCCACCCAAAGGTACAAAAAGGATAAAATTCCTTTCGCTTCGATCCAGGCCCAAGGGCCCTCATTGGCCGCTCGCTCGATTTTTTCCAATCCCAACTCACGGGATGGATCCAGACCCAATAAACTGGCACCCCACTGGATGAGGACGTTGCTCAAGCCGGCGTAATACTCTACAATACCAATGGGCAAAGTCGCATCAATGATAACAGGATGTTCTGCTTCCACTTTTTGGATAACACGAAAACCGGCATATGCCCATTCCAATGTATTGAGCCATTCCTTTTTGCCCAAATAGATACGTGCCATGAGCCCCTTGGCGGAACCCAAGTACAACTGGTAACTGGGATCATGGGGATATTTTACCATCAAAGCTGCATATACCGGGATGACCTCATTCAAGTCATTTTCCAGGTCGATGTAGGTTTGCTCCACAGATGAGTTAGCCTGGTTATGGAGCCAGCGGGCAGCGGCCCAAGTCAGGTGAACAGTTGGGTTTTCCGGTGAATCGTTTCGGGCTTGAGCCAGGATCTCGATTGCTTCTTCTGTTTCATAATTATAAAAGGCGCGGACGCCCTGACGCACCACATCATCACCGGGATAGGTTTGAGCAAATAGAATTGATGTGAATAAAAGTGTTAGATATTTGAACATGTTGGAATTATTAAATATAAAAATTAAACTGAAGTTCAACCCTGATGGGCGATCATGAGCCAACCCCTGGCTTCGTTGCTGTCGGGGTTCAGTTCAAGGCTGCGCTGCCAGGCGGCCTTGGCCAGCTGGTGTTCATTCATCTTCCAATAGGTGATGCCCATGCCGGTGTAAGCTTCAGCGTCCATGGGTTTTAATTCTACGACTTCCTGATAGGCGGCCAGGGATTCTTTATGCATGCCCTTTTCACGATAATATTTACCCAGGGTACGCATGGCACCAGGTAGCCAACTCCGGGAATGGTTGTTCACGCTCAAGGCTTTGCTGAAAGATGTCCTGCCCAAAGACGATTTACCCAAACGATTGTATTCCACTGCCAGAATGTAATAGGCTTGAGGCAGCAGTATTTTGACCAGCGGATGTTGTGGTGAATAATGCAGTAAATCTTCCCAGGCTGTTGCAGCTCTGCCCCATTCATTGGCGTTGAAATAACTCAAGCCCTGCATGTAGCGGGCGTCCACATCGTAATTATTTAGATAAACTACATCGCTGAAAGATAATGCGGCATAAACGTATTTACCCTGGTTGAAATATAAATGTCCTAATGATAGATGAGCATTTTCGTTGCGGGGATCCATTTTGATGGATCGCTGATAGGACGATTTGGCACGGGCAATCTCACCCATATCTTCATATGCTCTACCTTGCAGAAAAACAAATCCACCGTGATCAGGGAATTGTTCCTGGGCCAGAACAGTTAATTTGATCGCATCTTCGTAATTACCCATATTGATCTTCTTTTTAATAAGCGTCAGTTTTTGTGCAGGGCCGTCGGGGTTATTAGCGGCGCTTTGCTCCAACACCGCGGTGTTCTCTGATGTTCCCCTGCCGGAAGCCAGGATATCCAGAGTGGCGCGGTGACTGGGATCCAGCGCCAGTGCTTCTTCATAGGACTGGCGGGCCTTGACCATTTCTCCCATTTTCTGGTACATATTACCCAAGTAAAAATGGGCGTCCGGGTTCAATGGATTCTGGGCCAATACACGCATGTAAACATCCTTGGCATTTTCCCAGTCGTGGCTTTGTTCATAATGCATGCCCAATTGGCGTTGTGTGCGTAAATCATATGGTGCTTTTTCTGCGGCTTCTTCATAATCCCGGGTTGTGTATTTCGCTTTGGATTCAATGTGCACCAATGCTTTCTTTTGAGGTGCCGCCAAGTAGCGTGTGGCATGGGCTAACCGGCGGCTGCTGGTCTTCATCTTATTTGTGTAATCAAATAATTCCCTTGTCAACTGAATAACTGAAATTTCTTTTTTGGGGACGGGTGTTGCAGCCACCTTTTTTCGCGCTGCTGGTTTTGATTTTTTAGAAGATTTTTTCTTGGCAGGCTTTTTCTTTTTGCTGGACTTCTTTTTCTTGGCAGGCTTTTTCTTTTTGCTGGACTTCTTT
>CATMBH010000214.1:0-2900 GCA_950063985.1 uncultured Fidelibacterota bacterium | reverse complement strand
TGAAAATTGGAGCTGGTATGGTTGCCGCAGAAAAATTTGGTGCAGCTGAAACAGTCGATCCGCGTCCTTATCTGGTTGGAAAATTGCTGGAAACATTTGATCATTATCCAGACATTGGTTTGCTCCTGCCGGCCATGGGTTACGGTGATGAACAGGTCAAAGACTTGGAATCAACTATCAATAATACCGAATGCGATGTGGTCATCATTGGTACCCCCATAGACTTAAGGCGACTCATTGATATTAAACAACCCTCTGTGCGGGTGACCTATGACCTGGAAGAAACAGGGTCACCTTCCATGGCTGATATTTTGCAACCATTTATCAAATGAATAAAACAGCCATCATTGCTCTAGGTGGGAATGCTCTTTCTCGAAAAGGCCAAACAGGTTCCATCTACGAACAGTTTGCCAATACACGGGAAAGCCTCACCGAAATCATGGAATTTGTCAGGCAGGGTTATAATCTCTGCCTGACCCACGGCAACGGTCCCCAAGTCGGAGATGAACTTTTACGGATGGATCTTACATATAATGAAGTTCCGCCATTGCCTTTGGGTGTATGTGTGGCCGGAACTCAGGGTACGATCGGTTATATGATCCAGCAGACATTTCAGAATGCACTTCGGGAAGAAAATGTTGATCGTGAGGTTGTTACGTTAGTAACACAAGTCATGGTTCGTGCGGATGATCCGTCCATTGCCGATCCAACAAAATATGTGGGCAAGCGCTACGAAGAAACAAAAGCGCAAGCTCTGGCAGAAAAATTCGACTGGACAGTGAAAGAACAAGAACCCGGTCAATGGCGTCGTGTTGTCCCCTCCCCTGATCCTGATTTTGTCATGCATGGTATTTCAATTCGTACTTTGGTCGAAGCAGGTACGATTGTTCTTGCCGGCGGCGGTGGTGGCATTCCAGTATATAATGATGATAATAATAAACTTGAAGGGTTGGATGCCGTCATTGATAAAGACCTGACAGCTGCTAAACTGGGTCGAGTCATTAACGCCAGGGAATATTATATTATCACAGATGTGGACCATGTCTATCTCAATTATGGCAGCAGTGATCAAGAACCAATCCATAAGATGACCGATGTTCTGGCAAAACAATACCAGGAAGACGGGCAATTTCAAAAGGGTAGTATGTGGCCCAAGATCAGGTCCGCCATTTATTTTTTAAAACATCATGGTGAAAAAGCTGTGATTACAAATATTCAAAATGTCCGTAAAGCCATAAATGGCGAGGCGGGCACAACAATTGTGAAAGCATAGACAGGATGAAAATACACGAATATCAAGGCAAAGAACTCTTTCGTAGGTATAATGTCAGTGTACCAGAGGGATACCCAGCATTTTCTGTGGAAGAAGCACTTACTGCATATGATAAACTCAATGTAAAAACAGCTGTGGTCAAAGCCCAGATCCACGCCGGTGGTCGCGGAAAAGGCGGTGGTGTTAAACTGGCTCACTCTCATACAGAAGTCGAGAAATTAGCGCATCAGATTCTGGGCATGAACCTGGTCACACACCAAACTGGTCCCGAAGGTAAAGAAGTGCAGCGCTTACTCATTGAAGCTGGTATAAATATTTCAAGAGAATTATACGCTGGCATTGTGTTGGACCGGGCAGAACGAAAATTTGTTTTTATGGTTTCTATCGAAGGCGGTGTCGAGATAGAAAAAGTGGCTGCAGAAAGACCGGAAAAAATTATCAAGGAATGGATAGACCCAGAATCCGGACTCACAGAAGATCAAGCTCGAAATCTCGCAACTGCACTTGAAATGACCGGTGATCAGATCGATTCAGCGATTGATATATTTATGGCCATCTGGAATGTATTTATTGAATATGACTGCTCCCTCGTGGAAATCAATCCTTTGGTTGTTACCGGTGATGATAAGGTAATGGCCTTGGATGCAAAAATGAATTTCGATTCTAATGGTTTGTTTCGGCATAAGGAATTGCTGGAGTATAAAGATGAAAGTGAAGAAGATCCCGCTGAGCTGGAAGCCAGTAAATACCAGCTGAATTATATTAAACTGGACGGCAATGTAGGCTGTATGGTCAATGGCGCCGGACTGGCCATGGGAACCATGGATATCATTAAACTTTACGGCGGCGAACCAGCGAACTTTCTAGATGTCGGCGGAGTCGCTAATGCTGAAACGGTCGCCAATGGTTTCAAGATCATTCTTTCCGATCCAAATGTAAAATCGATTTTAATTAATATTTTTGGTGGAATTGTTCGCTGCGACCGCGTAGCCCAGGGAGTCATTGATGCCATGGATACGGTGGATGTTTCAATTCCAGTAGTTATCCGGTTGGAAGGCACCAACGCAAAAGAAGCAGCAGAATTGCTGGAAAATTCACCTTTAGAATTTTTGGTGGCTAGCAGTTTGAGCGATGCAGCTGAAAAAGCGGTGCATGCTGTGACTGAAGGTGAACAATGAGCGTTTTAGTTGGAAATGAGACACGCTTGATCATCCAGGGGATCACGGGTACAGAAGGTTCCTTTCACGGCAGACAGATCCGAGAATATGGTACCCATTTAGTTGGTGGAGTCACTCCTGGAAAAGGAGGCCAGGAAGCACTTGAAGTTCCTGTTTTTAATTCAGTGGCTGAGGCCAAAGCTGAAACAGATTGTAATACATCAATCATATTCGTCCCTCCTGCCTTTGCTGCAGGAGCCATCATCGAAGCTACAGAAGCCGGATTGGATTTGGTTATCTGCATTACAGAAGGCATCCCAGTAGCGGATATGGTAAAAGTGAACCATAAGATAAAGGATCTCCCTACTCGTCTTATAGGGCCAAATTGCCCTGGTGTGATCTCTCCTGGTAAAGCAAAAGTTGGTATTATGCCCGGTTTTATTCATAAACCAGGATCGATCGGTGTTGTT
>CATMBH010000213.1:0-2926 GCA_950063985.1 uncultured Fidelibacterota bacterium | reverse complement strand
AATCACCAATGCGCCACACTTGTTCAACCGAAGGAACTTTTGGATCATTTCGATCTGTTTTAATACGGATTTCAATTGCATGGTAATGCGTCATGGAATGCAGGTTATAGCGTACTTCCAAGGCTTCACCTTCACCAAAATCAAACCCAGTAATGCACTGCAATGAATCAAAAAGCAGATCAGGATTATCCTTTAAATATTGTGCAATCTCGAACCAATTTTTCCCATTCAGCTGGATATATTCATTGACATCTTCAGAATCTATTGAACCGGAGAATTTCTTTGCCAAGGCTTCGGCCACTTTTTGGTTCAATGATTTTTCGGTCGGGGTTGTATCCGTTTGTGCTGTTTCTTCGGCAGGAGCTGCTTCTGCTGCTGCAGTTTTGGATAACCGCTTGGCTTTTATCAAGGCGGCTTTTGCTTTGGAACGGGTGACACGATCTTCAATATTATTGATCGCATCCATGTCCCCCCGAAGTGCTTTTTCGACAACTTCAGCAATATACTTATCTTGGTCTTCGCTCATGCAATCTTTTTCGTCAGGGGACGTTCTGCCTGAATTTTTTCCTGAAGTTTTAAGAGGCCTTCGATCAGTGCTTCAGGGCGTGGCGGGCAGCCGGGGACATACACATCAACAGGTACAACCAGATCCACACCTTTTAAAACATGGTAGCCATACTGCCAATAGGGTCCACCGCTGGTGGCACAGCTGCCCATAGCGATCACATATTTTGGATTGGCCATTTGTTCATAAAGTTTTTTTACGCGCAAGGACATTTTCATTGTCACTGTTCCGGCAACGATCATGACATCAGCCTGCCGCGGCGATGAACGGGGAATCATGCCAATACGCATGAGGTCATAGCGGCTGGCAGCAGTGGCCATCATTTCGATGGCGCAGCAGGCTAGGCCAAACTGGAAAAACCACGGTGATGTTGACCGTGCCCAGCCCAGCAGTTTATCCATGGAGGCTACAACAACATTATCCTGAAACTTATTCTCAAGAATTCCCAACTGCAGTCCCTTCTTTTTCTGTTATAACTTTGCTGTACCTGCCGTGGGCATACTTTACATTGTATTTTACCCAGTCTAAATCGCCCTTTTTCCATACATAAGCCAAGCCAACAATCAAGATCAGCAGGAAAATTGCCATTTCCACAAAAGCCAGCAGCCCCAGTTCCTGGAAGACAACGGCCCAGGGAAATAGAAAAACAACTTCGACATCAAAAATAAGAAAAATGAGGGCAATGACATAAAAACGGATATTAAACTGCACCCAAGCAGAACCTTCCGATTCTTCGCCACATTCATAGGTGGAGAGTTTGTCCGGTGTATTCTTTTTTGGCGCTACGAGCCGTTGGATTAACAACGGGACATACACCAAAACGATACCGATCAAGATAAAGAGAAATATGGTTCCAAAGTCGCGGTACATTTATATAATCTCGTGAATATCGAGCACTAAATTTATATGTTTGTATATCCATCTTGCAAGGCTAATCCCCTGTGAAAATGATCAATTTTTATGTTTGATGAGGCACGAATGCTTCTGCTAAATTCAGCGTCCATGAATCCTTTGAATTCAATGCTCGCCGCTATCCTTCCAATTTTTCCGCGTTGGCTGATTAAACCCTTTGCTAAACCTTATGTCGCAGGAGAATCCATGGCCGAAGCTTTGCAGCATATTAAAGTGTTAAATGAGAATGGCTTTGCAGTTACAGTCGATATCTTAGGTGAACACGTCCAAACCAGGGAAGAAGCTTCTGTAATAACAAAATCGTATACAGAAATATTAAATGCTATTGCTGAACAAGGATTGGATTGCAATATTTCCATTAAGCCGACCCATATTGGTTTAGATATCAGTTATGAAACGGCCAAGGATAACCTTTTCAGTCTTTTAGCACAGGCAAAAGACACGAATAATTTTGTCCGTATCGATATGGAAAATTCACCCTACACGGATGCATCCATTAAAATGTATCTGGAAGCACTGCTCCATTATCAAAACGTTGGTCCGGTAATTCAAGCGTACCTGCATCGCTCCCCGGATGATATAAGCAGGCTAAATGGTAATAAATTGAACGTCCGAATTTGTAAGGGTATTTACAAAGAATCCGAAACAATCGCACTTCAAAAGAAATCAGAAATTAATGATCAATATGCTGATTTGGTAAAAGCCATATTAAAAGGTGGCGGCTATGCGTGCATTGCAACACATGATTTAACATTAATCAATGCATTGGATGGTTGGATAAAAGAAAATCAGATATCGCCTGACCGATTTGAATTTCAAATATTATATGGTGTACCCATGGCTGGGAGATTGGAGGAATTATTAGACAAAGGATATAAAGTTCGTCAATACGTTCCCTATGGAGAAGAATGGTTTGATTATTCAGTCCGCCGCTTAAAAGAAAATCCGGTGATCATTACTTATGTATTTAAAAATATGTTCAAAAGCAGATGAATAATCTGGAAGATATTAGAAAAATTTTGGGAATGAAAACGATTGCGGTGGTGGGTATGAGTCCGAAAACAGAGCGGCCTAGTCATTATGTATCATGCAAGAAAAGGGCTATACCATCATACCTGTGAATCCTGGTCACAATGAGATTGCTGGTCTTACTTCCTATCCAGAATTGGAATCCATTCCGACTGTTATTGATATTGTGGATATTTTTCGTCGATCAGAGTTTGTCTCACCCATCGTTGAATCAGCTATTTCCATCGGTGCAAAAGCTGTCTGGATGCAAGATACTGTTATTCATGAAGAAGCAGCGGAAAAAGCCAGAAAGAATGGATTGTTGGTTGTTATGGATGATTGCCTGCTACGCCAACATCGCAGAATGAATTAGGTCTTAACTATCTCCCCGTCTTCCCCAGCCCATTTTTCGGCTTAATACATCAAAATAATTTGAATCTG
>CATMBH010000212.1:0-2930 GCA_950063985.1 uncultured Fidelibacterota bacterium | reverse complement strand
TAAAATCAAACATCCGGAAAGGGGTTGGATCGGTCAACGCATTCTTGCTGTGGGCAACCCCTGGCTCGATGCCGGAATTGTACCATTTTCAACAATGGGCTATACCACGGATAAGGATTATTGGCAGGAATGGTTTCCCGGGGATTTTGTTACCGAGTGCTTTCCGGGCCAATTCAGGAATTGGTTTTATTCATTGCTGGCTATGTCAGCCGAATTGGAGGGCAAAGCACCATTTAAAACATTACTTGGCCATGCCTTGGTGAAGGATGAAACCGGGCGGGATATGCATAAATCCTGGGGGAATGCAATCTGGTTTGACGATGCAGCTGAAAAGATGGGTGTGGATGTCATGCGCTGGATGTATGCATCACAAAATATCGAACATAATTTGCTTTTTGGGTATGGACATGCAGACGACGTAAGGAAAAAGCTCATTCAGCTCTGGAACTCATACTCATTTTACGCCACATATGCAGCTGTAGACGGTTTTTCCCCGAAAGGCAGGAAATTAAATGATAATGATTTGACCATCCTGGACAAATGGATCATTTCCAAGATGCATATTCTTATAAAAGATGCTACGAATGCTTATGATGCATTCCGGGTGGATAAATTCATGCGATCCTTCGAACGATTTTTGGATGACCTGTCCAATTGGTACATCCGCCGCAACCGCCGCCGTTTCTGGAAAGCAGAAGATGATGGGGATAAACAGACGGCATACCAAACACTGTATGAAGTATTGTTTACCACAATTCGACTGCTGGCGCCGTGCTTGCCTTTTGTTACGGAAGAGATTTACCAGAACCTGGTGCGTAGTTCCATCGGCGACGCTCCTGAAAGTATCCACTTATGCGATTTCCCAATAGCCGATGAAACATGTATAAATGAAAAACTCATGACCCAGGTGGATGCCCTGCGCAAAGTGGTCGAGCAGAGCCGTTCCGCCCGCAATAAAGCGAACCTGAAAATTCGCCAACCTCTGGCTAAACTTTGCTTTGCTGTGGATGATGATGGCGTTGCTGCTTTTATTGTAGAAAACAGCAAAATCATTTTAGATGAATTGAATGTGAAAGATTTAGAACGGGTTGCTAATGTGTCAGAACTGATCCAGTATGACGTTAAACCAAATCTGCCAGTGCTTGGAGAAAAATATGGCAAACAGCTTAAGGATATACGCACTGCCATTGCTGCAATGAATGTAAATGATATTGTGCAAAAATTAAATAGTGCCGACGCAGTCACACTGGATCTAGCAGGTGCAAGCATAGAATTAAATAATGATGCTTTTTTGATCAATACCATTTCTGCTGCTGGCTATACGTCCGGAATGGATGGCGGTATAGCCGTAGGATTAACCACTGCAATGACCCCGGAATTGGTCCGTGAAGGCATGGTTAGGGATCTCATTCGCCACGTGCAAATTATGCGAAAAAATGCTAATTTCGCGGTCGAGAATCGCATCAAGATCAATGGGTTGATCGACGGCCCCCTGGGCGATGCGCTGGAAGATTTTAAAGAATTATTTTGGAATGAGACATTGACAGTTGAAATGACCGCAAAATTCGTTAAAGGTGAATATGAATCAACATTTGATGTTCATGATCAAACATTAACATTAAGTATAGAACGAACACATACCTCGAAAGGATAAATAGTGATTAAAAAATATTCAAAGGCAAAACTGAAAAAATTTCGGGAAACTATTCTTAAAAGAATGGAAGAAATTTCTCACGAAATGGATGATATAAAAGTCGGCATTCTGGATAAAGGCAACCCGAAGGCAGGTCTATCCCAGGATTCTGTTTTCAGCGTTCACATGGCTGATGCCGGTTCGGATTCCTTTGAGAAGGAGAAAAGTTTCATGTTTATGAGCCGCGAGAGTGATTATTATAACAATCTTTCCCATGCACTGGAACGCATTGATCAAGAAGATTTCGGTGTATGCAAGATTTGTGGTGGACTGATACCGGAAGAACGCTTGCTGGAAGTTCTCAATGCCACTAAATGTGTGGACTGCAAAACCAAGGATAAACTGAACTTAAAATGAAAATTTTGCAGGTGAGTGCCGTGGTTGTGGTTTTGGACCAGATCACCAAGGCGCTTACTCGCAGTTACCTTGATCTGTACGATTCCGTACCTGTGATTACTAACTTTTTCCACCTGACGTACGTTACGAATGACGGCATGGCGTTCGGCTTGAATTTCCCTGGCGGCAGCTATGTCTTTTTATTCATTTCAATCATTCTCACTATTGTTATTTTCATGTATCTATGGAAAGAACAGAACAATCACATGCTCATGCGGTTGTCACTGGCGTTGATTTTAGCAGGAGCTGTCGGTAATTTGATTGACCGTCTACTTTTTGGCCAAGTGGTTGATTTTTTTGATTTTATGATCGGTGACTATCATTGGTATATATTTAATGTAGCGGATTCAGCTGTGACAATTGGCATGATCCTGTTCCTGTATTTTTCATTTATTATTCAACCAAAACTCCAAACAAAAACCGTTTCTTGAATACGACAAAACGGGTGTTTTCGGGTGATGTTGAGATGCGCCTGGATCACTATTTAGTTGAACAATTGCCGGACTACTCGCGTACACAGATCCAGAAGATGATCAAACGTGAATATGTTACAGTGAACGACCATGTTGAAAAGCCGAGCTATAAACTCCAGGAAGGCGATACCATTATTGCGCAGCCGCTGGAGCTCGAGCCTGCAATGGATGCAATTACGCCTGAAGCCATACCACTGGATATTCTGTATGAAGATGGTGATATTATCATCATTAATAAATCGGCGGGGTTGGTTGTCCATCCGGGCACCGGCAATTACACAGGGACACTCGTCCATGGATTGAAATACCACTGCCAGGATCTGTCTTCTGTTAATGATTCTTTACGTCCCGGAATTGTGCATCGGCTC
>CATMBH010000211.1:0-2957 GCA_950063985.1 uncultured Fidelibacterota bacterium | reverse complement strand
ATCTTCAATGGTATGGGGCGCATGGCCTGGAGCAATACAATCAATAACACCAGTCTTAAAACCTTTGATCAGTTCCATGCGGTCTGTTTTGCTACGAATGGGTGGGGCTACTTTTAGATTAGTATTGAATTCATGTAGATCATTATCGGTGAAATATAAATGGTGCGGAGAAACTTCTGCGCTAATCCGTTCATAATGCTTTTTCATTTTAGCTACAAGTTCAGTTGCTGATGCAGTACTGATATGCGGAACATGGAGTTTTGCTCCTGTAAGCTTGGCTAATTCAAGATCGCGATGATCCATCACCCCTTCTGCTACCACAGGATTGCCGGGCAAGCCCAAGCGCGTAGACATCCGCCCTTCATTCATTACACCATCATCGCGTAAACACACATCTTCAGCATGGTTAATAATAGGCTTATCCAGCATACCGCCATATTCCAGGACTCTGCGCATGACACCGCCATCCATGATAGGTAGACCATCATCGCTGAAAGCCATGGCACCCTCCTGCACCATGCCGCTTATTTCGGTGAGTTCTTTACCCAGCTGCCCTTTTGTGGCTGCACCGATGGGATGGATGTGAATCGGGCAAGCCTCAGCTTTTTCTGCTATAAAGCGAACCGATTCCGGTGAATCGATGGGCGGATCCGTATTCGGCATGGCAAATACTCTAGTAAATCCGCCGGCTAATGCTGCTATGGAACCCGTTTGCAGTGTTTCTTTATCCTCCCGTCCCGGTTCACGGAAATGAACATGGAGGTCACAGAAACCATGTGTCACAACCAATCCTTGGCAATCAATCACTTCAGCGCTGTCAACAGCAATATTACCCACAGCAGCAATTTTTCCATTTTCCACCAGCACATCGCCTTTAAATTCCTTATCAGCTGCAGGATCAAGGATTGTACCGCCTTTAAACAATGTTTTCTTTGCTAATTTTTTGTGTTTCAAGATTCAGCCTTTCCACCGAGGAGTAAATACAGGATGGCCATTCGCGAGGCGACACCATTCAGTACCTGATCAAGGATAATGGCTTGATCGCCATCAGCAACAGCACTCTCAATTTCCACACCTCTATTCATGGGGCCGGGGTGCATGATTACAATTTCTTTTTTGTGCTTCGTCAGCCGTTCAGTTGTAATACCAAAAAGTGAACGGTATTCACGAATCGAAGGAAATAAACTCACGCCCATGCGTTCCATTTGGATACGCAACACATTTAGCGCATCAGCCCATTCAATCACTTCATCTATATTATAGTTTACTTGCACGCCCAGTTCTTTAATATGGGGCGGAATCAACGTGGCCGGGCCGCAAAGTGTCACTTCAGCACCCATGGTAATTAAACCATGCATATTGCTCAAGGCCACGCGGCTGTGGGATATATCACCAACGATACCCACCTTCAGCCCATTTAAATAACCAAATTTTTCCTGGAGGCTAGTCATATCCAAAATGGCCTGTGTTGGATGTTCATGGGTGCCATCGCCGGCATTGATGACCACTGCATCGACATATTCTGTTAGTCTTAACGGCGCTCCGGGAGCCGGGTGACGCATGACACAGGCATCAATTTTCATGGCTTCAATATTCTGTACAGTATCCTTAAAGCTCTCCCCTTTTTTCAAACTGGAAGTAGATGCAGAAAAGTTCACTGTGTCTGCACTCAAGCGTTTCTGTGCAAGTTCAAAACTGATGCGAGTCCGTGTGGAATTTTCGAAAAAGAGATTCACGATTGTTTTTCCCTGCAGTGAAGGTACTTTTTTGATCGGCCTCTCTAATACTTCCCGAAATGTGAAAGCAGTATCAATGATCGTTTGGATGTCCTCAGCAGGATACCCTTCTAAGCCCAGCAAATGTTTTTGCTGCAGACTCATGATTCCTCCTTATAGGACATCAACACTATGGCGTCTTTGCCGTCTACTTCCTTTAACATCACATTTACGTGCTCACCTTCATTCGTAGGTATATTTTTCCCCACATAATCTGCTTTAATCGGCAATTCACGATGGCCCCGATCCACCAAAACAGCCAATTGAATTTTCTTCGGCCGCCCAAAGGCCATAAGCGCTTCCATGGCCGAACGAACGGTGCGGCCGGTATAGAGCACATCATCGACCAGAACCACGATTTTATCATCCAGCGAAAAATCAATATGCGTCCCCTCAATTTGAGGAACAACCAGACGCTCGCGAAAATCATCCCGATGGAAAGTAATATCCAACGCACCAAGTTGAATTTCATGACCTGTATGACCGGTGATTAATGACTGTAACCTTTCAGCCAATGGTTCGCCGCGCGTGCGAATGCCGATTAGCACTATTTCGCCTGCGCCGCCATTCTTTTCTACAATTTCATGGGCAAGGCGCGTAACCTGCCGCGCAATGGCAACAGCATCTTCAATTAATGTTTGTTTTGCTTCCACAAAACCTCCTGTTAACAAAAAACCCCCGGGCAGCTGCATATCCGCACTTGCGGAATCACTGAACGGAGGTCCATTCGCTGCCCTTCTCGCCCTCACAGGAACGTTTTAAAGGGTCAAATCAAGAGTGAATTTACTATTTAATACTAATTTGATTTCAAATAAATAATTCTTGTCATTCTGAACAATTCAGATTTATCGGAATGGTGAAGAATCTCAAGGGTAAATTAATTATCCATTGTTTGAGATCCTGATCCCGTCATGTCGGGATCAGGATGACTTATATTTTTTCCATATAGTGATTATTTCATCTGCAATATTATGCACACTTTCAAATTGTTTAACATCGATCTCGATAGAATTAGAACGATTCCTGAACCAGGTGAGTTGGCGTTTGGCGTATTGCCGTGTGCGCAAGATAATCTCCTCTTCTACTTCCTCAAGCGTGTATTCACCAACCAGATACTGGCAGATTTGACGGTAGCCAATGGAATCCAGGGCGTGGACTTCACCCACAGAATATTTATTCAAC
>CATMBH010000210.1:0-2970 GCA_950063985.1 uncultured Fidelibacterota bacterium | reverse complement strand
ACAGGAGGCTTTAAAGATTTAGCAGGAAATCCGGATGCAGCAGGAAATGTTTTCAATAATTTTATAACAGGTACATGGAGCCCCATTTTCTTTCAAGTTATTTTTATGACCGTTTGTATTTGGGTCATCGTTAATGGTGTTAAAGGCGGAATTGAAAAATGGTCTAAGATCATGATGCCGCTTATTATTATTCTATTGGGCGCGCTAGCTGTGCGGGGTATGACGCTCCCCGGAGGGATGGAAGGAATTTCATTTTTATTTAAACCGCGCTTTGAAGACTTAACAGCTTCCAGTGTCGTCCTGGCGTTGGGACATTCATTTTTTACGTTGAGCTTGGGAATGGGTACCATGATCACTTATGGAAGTTATCTTGGGCGAAAACAAAATTTACTTAATTCAGCTTTGTGGGTGATTATTTTGGATACAGCCATCGCTATGCTTGCAGGTGTGGCTATTTTTACAACAGTGTTTGCTCTGGGTGCTAATCCTGCTGAAGGACCTGGATTGATTTTTGTTGTTCTGCCATCAGTCTTTCCCCAATTAGATGCCGGTACTTTATGGGGTACATTGTTCTTTTTTCTGCTTTTTATGGCTGCGCTTACATCAGCGATATCTATCCTGGAAGTCGTCACTGCTTACTTCATCGATCAAAAAGGGTGGACCAGGAAAAAAGCGACTATTCGATTTGGATTAGTCATTACAATCGTGGGTGCTTTTTGTTCGTTTTCACTGGGTGGAGGAATTAACATAACAGAGTTTCTCGGTATGTCATTTTTTGATTTTATGGATTACTTATCCTCTAAATACATGTTGCCCATCGGTGGTATGCTAACAGCGATATTTGTCTTGAAAAAATGGGGTGTTGATCATTTTATTGAAGAACTTAAAACAGGCATGGACAAGTCCATTATTTCTAAAGAGATCATTATCGTCTTATTGGGCATCGCTGCAACGGTCGTTGGATTTATTATTATTAACGAAGTACTTGATATTGCCTTTGGGATCAAACTGATCCAATGATCATCTCTCGTATCATCAAACCTGAATCCGCTGTTTATAAAACGCTATCGACGTTTTCGGAAAAGCTGGATCGTTTAATGAAACTGAAACCGTTGAGTTGGTTTGCTGTCTGGATAATGATGACCTCCGGTACCAGTGCCCAGCAATCTATGTCAGACCGCTATATTTACTGGGATATGTCATTGGCCGGTGTTGGATTAATTACCTTATTAATTGTAACGGTTATCACTACCATCATTTTCAAAAAAGAAAAAATTTCATTTACAAACATCGATTTTAGTCTCACATTTATAATACACCATATCATCTTTGCTTTGGTTTTGTTCATGACAGGTTGGGGCTGGTTAAGCTGGTTAAATGGAGACTTCTTTGTTACTCTTAAACATTTTTCCCCATATGGTTTGGTATATATTTCAGTACTACTCATCTATCAAATTGACTTGGATGTAATCCCTGTAAAAGGCTATCAGCCAGGTAAAGGATTGATTGCAGTATGTTCCCTATTGGTGATAGCTGGTGCGCTTATTGGAATAAGATTTGATGACCCTGTAATCAGTACAGCAGCTGCAGTCATTGCACCTTTTTATTTAATAGCGATTGTGTTTCCTGAACATAAGCGCCATATTGAACGCGCACGTATTTATCCGGTATTTATTGCAGCCATGTTTGTTTCTGTTCGTTTACCATGGTTTTTGATCCCTTTAGCAATTCTCTTTTTTGGTTTACGAACTTATCATTACTTTCGCTATAATATCATTTTCCCAACGTTTGCTGTAGACCATGATTGAAATAGCCGAAAATAAATGTGATTTTTGTGGGTGCTGTGTAGGTGTTTGCCCTGTTAATTGTATCGAAGTTAAGGAAGCAGAAATCAGTGTTGATCATGATATTTGCATCGATTGTGATATCTGTGTTTATGTGTGCCCCATTGAAGTCTTAAGCCAGACTGATCCTAAAAAATCCTCTAAAGCCGCGGCTTAATATGTGGAAAGAACAAAAGGAATTCGACTGTATAGTCGTTGGAGGAGGACCCGCCGGTTCAACATTCGCCCGAGTTGCTGCTGAAGGCGGACTTTCAGTATTACTTTTAGAGAAAGACCGCGATATTGGCGTACCCGTGCGCTGCGGAGAAGCCGTCAGTGATGCCGGTCTACGCATTTTTCATGAACCGGATCCACGCTGGATAGCATCTACTATCAACCGTATTAGGCTGATTGCACCCAATGAAACAGTAGTTGAATTTGATTTACAACAAAAAGGGTATATTCTTGATCGCCGCATATTTGATTATGATCTTGCAGAATACGCTTCTAGTGCAGGCGCTCAAATCGTAACTAAAGCTTATGTAGATGATGTAATTATTGAAAACGATAGAGTCGTGGGTGTTAAAGGCACGCATGTGGGTGAACGGTTTGAAAAGCGGGCTAAAATTGTTGTGGGTGCTGATGGTGTAGAAAGCAGAGTAGGGCGCTGGGCCGGTCTCAAAACAACGGTTAAGCTTAAGAATATGGAGTGCGGTATTCAGAAAACTGTGACGGGTATTGATGTGGATGAACATATGTTTGAATTCTATTTATCCAAAAAATGGGCTCCCGGGGGATATTTATGGGTGTTTCCAAAAGGGAAAAATAAAGCCAATATCGGAGTGGCTATTTCCGGGTATTATGCTAAAGATGGTAAAGCTGCCCAAAAATTCCTTGATGAATTCCTAGCTTGGAAATATCCCAACGCATCTGTATTGACAACAGTAGTGGGCGGAATTCCCATTGATAAAACAGTGAAGCAAATGGTGATGGATGGGCTCATGCTGGTCGGTGATGCCGCGCACACGGTCAATCCGGTGACAGGCGGGGGCATTGTGCCTGGTATGCGCAGTGGATTACTGGCGGCAGAAACGGCTGTAAAAGCGCTACATAATGGCGGCCCTGCACGTAAAAACCTAGCTGCCTA
>CATMBH010000209.1:0-2987 GCA_950063985.1 uncultured Fidelibacterota bacterium | reverse complement strand
GGCTTAGCACGTGTAAATTCTGCAGATTTACTTCAAATAAAATCGACGGAGGTAATATGAAACAATATAAAGCTTTAACTATTGGCATAATTTTAGCAGTACTGCCCTTCAATAGTGCATCTGCCCTTGTTGGTTTTGGGTTACAGCTGGGACAGGGTATGTTCAGCGTGGATGAATCATCCCCAGAAACCGGCAATCCACTTATTAAATTAACAAATGGTGCCTTCGATGGCTCATTCAATTTTGGTGGTTACCTTTATGTCGATGCTATACCATTTATTGATCTTGAGGTTGATTTCAATGCTAGCTTTAATGGATATGATATTGAATTTCAAAATGCCTTTGGCGAAATGCCGACCATTCCATTTGGGTGGGCCAGTGCAAGTACTTATTTTACAGCTCGGAAAGAAATTATAGGGTTTTCTATACCCCTTCTCGCTGCTACTAAGGTCCACGCCGGCGGCGGCATCAATACACATATGACCACACCCATTGCAAACGTAGATATGGTAACGGAATTACTGGGGGGGGATTTGCTCAATGCCGATCCATCTTCATTAAATGAGAATCTGGAAGAATACCTAACAAATAAAGACAATTATCTCGAATCAACAGGTATTCATGTCCAGGCTGGGCTGCAGTTTAAAATATTAATGCTGGATTCGTTTTTAAATTATCGTTATACGATCGCAAAAGATGTGGTCCCTGGCTCTAATGGTTTTGGAGCGTTGAATCTTCGTGTTGGTCTTGGTTTTTAAAATTTAATTTACGTTCAGATGAAGGGGCGGTTTTCACCGCCCTTTTTTATTTTATACGCACAGGTTGGGTCCAGGCGGTCTCCTGGTCACCTTCAGCAAATGGATTATCCTGCAATTGATCCGATATGATCTTGGCCCGGACATACATTTCAGCTCCGGTGAAATAAAATATGGCTGGGTTATTCGTGGTTTCCGAAAAAACCTGGCCGATCTCATTACTGTAAACTCGGGTAATATGAGCCGGTTCACCCATGGAATTCAAAACTGGTTCTGAGGAAGTATCAAATTGTTTTGGGGTGCCGATAAATTGAGTACGGTAGGACACATCGGTCTTTTCCCTGATATGGATAGTAAGGGCACGGTCATTGATTTGTATATCTTCCAAAATGACACCAGTAGTGGAATAAAAATCTCCCTTTTCCAATGATGCTATTATATTTTCAGCATTTAGCGTCTGCGCTTTGACCATAACCCAGCCCCGGCCAGGGTTGGATTCTCCTATTTTATGTTTATAGTATACGTGTGTATCATCCACAGCCAGGCCAAATAATGGATCCAGGCCCTGGTGCAGTTTCATTGCCAGAACAATATCCCACATTCTGTCCGTTCCTGGGTGCGCGTCATCGCCCCAGTTCCGAACCCCAGGGTGACCATTGTACACTTCAAAGAAAGTGTCTCCCCGCAATTCAATCAGATTTTCTGCTACAATCCCCCAGCCGAAGTTGGGATGGTTTACATGGGCAAGCATGGTTTGTCCTGTTTCTTTACGTTGTTTATATACTGCATCGATATTCCGCTGCAGTACATCATGGGTGCTGTTCCCGCCTTGGGGCGGAATGAGTTCTAATAAATTGGTTGCGTTCACATGAATTGGATTGCCATCGTATTTATCAGTGATCTCTTCTGCCTGGATTAACAAGAATTTACCTGGTTCCATGAATTTTTTCTTGAGTTTGGGTAGTGTGGCCAGGGCCATTTCCAGCGTGTCCTCTACCATGCGGGTTATGGGCCAGTCAGCCCCGAAGCGCTCCCGCAAATCGGCCAGCTTGGCTTTGGTCATGGAGGGAGGCCAGCCACCCGGGTTTTCATCCAGGACTTTTATCCATTTTTCTCCCACGGAAAGGATATTATGGTCAGAGAGGGCCAGGAAATCGTAACCCCGGGCCTTGTACCAGGCTACTGCTATTTCCGGGGGCGCGTCACCATCGCTCCAGAACGTATGGGTATGAAGGTTGCCTTTGTACCAATTCTCTAACTCTGAACTGTCTGTGCAGCAAATCCATAGAAACGGAATAAAATATAGAAACCTTCTCAAATTTTGCTAACCTTTTCCCCTTTCATCCCTTGTCCTAACTGCCATCAACTCATCTAAAACTTCCTGTTGGGTAATTAATCCCTTATGGGTCAATAAGTTGACCAGTGCTTCAATACTCATCATATTTGAATAGGAAATTTCTTCATAAGATATTGTTTTGCGTTCCATAGCTTCTCCTAACTCTCTGGCTTCTTTGGCTCTCGCCTAAATATCATTCTACTTTTATCTATTTCAAGAATAAATAGGGAATCTTCAACTACTGAAGATTTCCCAATGGCAGTATTAATAATATCTTTTTCATCACACTGGAATGTAAAGATAAATGTCTATAAACAAAAAACCCCGCTACTTGCGGGGCTTAATGTCACAAACTTACATAAAATAATTATTTTGTTTCTGTTTCTTCTTCTGAAGTAATTACACTATTGTCTTGTTTGCTATATATATAAAACAAAATAGCAAATACAACCCATACACCGGATTCTACTAATTGAGCCATTGATGCCGGTAACGCACCGGTGGCCACGTGGTAGATATTCATGGTTACCGGAAGTAAGGCAATTATGAC
The DNA here is from genome assembly GCA_950063985.1 of uncultured Fidelibacterota bacterium. Taxonomy (GTDB): domain Bacteria; phylum Fidelibacterota; class Marinisomatia; order Marinisomatales; family TCS55; genus UBA2126. The sequence continues at coordinate 346 of CATMBH010000209.1, read as the reverse complement.
ATAGGCGAACCCGGCCTTGGGCAGGTCATCGCCCAGCCAGGCAGGCAGCATCCAGGTCACTATGAGCATAGATGCATAGGCCACAATCATAAACTGTATAAACAGTTTGATTTCATCAGTGAGTGTCATGCCATAGCTTTCCATCATAGCTGCCGGTGCAACCAACATCATCGCAGTCATCAATGCACCGATACCGAAATAAATACGAAATACGAGTTTAAGATTCATTTAATCCTCCTTGTTACTTAACTAAATCTACTAAAAATATTATAACAATGTCTTCGGCTGTTTCTTTGCAGTCCCCTACCCCATGCGTTATCCGCTGTAGGGTAAAACTTTAGTTAAA
>CATMBH010000208.1:0-3031 GCA_950063985.1 uncultured Fidelibacterota bacterium | reverse complement strand
AGTGACTTTATCGATTTCAAATTCTGGATGTAACTCTGAATCAATGGATAGGAATGCCATACGTTTGGTGGATGTACTCATAAAATTTGGGAGTTGAATTTAACGAATATACTCTTTCCACCAATTGGTCTGATTGATTAATATTGTCTGAACTTTAACACAAAACTGGAAAGGTTTTCAGCGATGAACCAATTATCATTTATCGATCAAGTCGATGCACAAATTCAAAAAAATCATTTATTAAACCATTCGTTTTACAAAGCCTGGAATGCTGGCGAACTTGAAGTATCTACCATTCAGGAATACGCCGCACAGTACTATAAACATGTATCCGCTTTCCCGCGCTATTTATCTGCAATTCATTCCAATTGTGATGATATCAAAACCAGGCAAATCCTGCTGGAAAACCTAATGGATGAAGAAATGGGCGATGAGAACCATCCTGAACTTTGGATGCGCTTTGCTGAAGGCGTGGGTAACAGCAGAGAGAAAGTTCAGCAGACAGTGGCCATGAAAGAAACAAAGGAATTGGTGGATACGTTTTTGAAACTGTCTAAATCAGAACGATATCATATTGGTCTGGCAGCCCTCTACTGTTACGAATCCATGGTTCCGGAAGTTGCTGAAAACAAGATTGAAGGACTACGCAAGTTCTACGGAATTGACGATGAAAATACATTGAAGTTTTTTACAGTGCACATGCACGCTGACAAATGGCATCGTGAAGTTGTACGCAAATTGATTGCAGAACTCAACGATTCTGAAGAAAAGCAGTCGGAAACAATGGCTACTATTGAAGAAGCACTCCACGCCTTGAATAATTTTTTGACAGGCATGGAAAAAACATATTGTTCTTAAATTAATTAAACCGAGATAAAAAATGAATGAGGAAATAAAAAGTGTCATTACCTGTGATTTAGATGGCAAATTAGAAACTTTCAGCGAAGGGGCGGAAACGCTCTTTGGCTATTCATCTGATGAGGTCATTGGTAAAGGCAGGGTGAGTGATTTCAGCGATGGACAAGTTGTGCTTGGCCATGTGGTTAACTGGCTTAAAGAAGCTGTAGAAAAAGGTGCTTGGGAAGGAGACACTGTCTTTTTGCACAAAGATGGCCATGAGTTTCCCTGTCATATAAAGATCACACCCACCAAAGATAAAAATGGTAATCACATTGGTTATTGCGGTGTCACCGTTCCGCTGAAAGACAAAACAGCTGATGAGGTTCGTCCGAAGATCAGCCTGATGACCAAAGTCTTTACTTGGCTGGTGATTATGCGCTTGCCCTTTCTGACTGCAACTATTGTGCCTATTCTCGTGGGTGCTGCTGTGGCAAACTTTATGGGCTATGATGTCAGCTGGGGCTGGCTTGGATTAACGATTCTAGGCGGATCGCTCCTGCATATCGGCACGAATACAGCCAACGATTATTTTGACCATACCAGCGGTACGGACGAGGCTAATTACAATTATATGGTTCCTTACTCCGGTGGAAGCCGCAGTATTCAAATGGGATTGATTTCCGCCAAAGGCATGCTTACAGTCTCGCTGGTCGCATTTGCATTGAGTGCTGTCGTTGGTGTTCCATTGATACAAAAAGCAGGTATGGACATATTATGGCTTGGTTTAATTGGATTCGTATCCGGATTTTTCTATACAGCGCCACCTTTCCGGTTTGCATCGCGCAAAGGATTGGGCGAACTGTTGATTGGATTGAATTTCGGTCCCCTTATGGTGGCAGGTAGTGCTTTAGTACAAACCGGCAAGATTCTTCCGGAAGCTTTATTGGCTGGGATACCCATTGGGTTACTCGTAGCCGCCATTGTATATATGAATGAATTTCCAGACCACGATGGCGATAAAGCCACAGGTAAGGATACGCTTATTGTGGTCTTTGGTCCGGAAAAAGCACGTCTGGGCTACGTTCTGTTAATTGCTGGCGCTTTTGCAAGCATTGTGTTGATGGCGCTCAATGGCACGTTACCTATGTTGTCGTTGATCGCTTTACCCGCGGCCTATTTTGGAGTCAAAGCAATTAAGACATTATATGAGTATTATAATGATAGACTCCTTTTGCCTGCTAATGCCGGTACCATTAATATGCACCTGGTGACCGGATTGCTTTTTTGCATAGGTATCTGGGTCGGATAAAATCGAATATGAAAAGCCCTCGCAAGAGGGCTTTTTTATTTATGGTATTCTTGGATAGACTTTACAGTTATTTTTCGGTTCGCTAATCTAATAGCCCGCACAGCAGCCTCCGCACCAGACAGGGTTGTTATCGCAACAATCCCTTTCTGAATACACGCTCTCCCAATAGCTTCTTCATCATAGCGGGACTGGGCTCCCAGCGGTGTATTGATCACCAGATTAATCTCATCATTTTTAATACCGTCCACTACATTCGGGCGGCCTTCCCCAACCTTATAAACGGATTCTGAAGGGATTCCATTTCGCCTCAATTCTGTCGTAGTCCCGATTGTGGCTACAACTTTAAACCCGATTTCATGAAGGTCTCTGGCAATGGGAATCACATCCATTTTATCCGCATCATTAACAGATACAAATACCGTTCCTGAATCAGGAATTATATTGCCTGCGCTGATGGATGCTCGCCGGAAAGACTGACCGAAAGTATCAGAAATTCCCATGACTTCCCCGGTGGATTTCATTTCCGGGCTTAAAAAAATCGATTCTGATGGAAATTTGTTAAAGGGCAAGACAGCTTCTTTCACAGCAATATGATTTATTTTATCCCATTGCTTCAGATCCATGTCTTTTAGTTTCACTCCAATAGCCAGTTTTGTAGCAATACGTGCTAATGGAACATTTGTTGCTTTACTTACAAAGGGTACGGTTCTGCTGGCTCGAGGGTTGACTTCCAGTACATAAACTTGGCCATCCTTATAGGCGAATTGCAGATTGATAAGTCCCACTACATTTAATTCCAAAGCAAGGGCTTTCGTAATACGAATGATCTCATCCATAGCTTCAGTGGTGATGCGATAGGGCGGCAGTACACATGCCGAGTCT
>CATMBH010000207.1:0-3048 GCA_950063985.1 uncultured Fidelibacterota bacterium | reverse complement strand
ATGATTACGGTAAGCCCGTGAGTGCTGGTGTGTATCTATACAAAATACAGGCTGGAGAATTTGTCCAAACTAGGAAGATGGTGCTGTTGAAATAATTTAGAAGAAATACTTCAATTCAAATCGAATGTGGGAAAAATCCTCCATTTCGTTGAAGCTATAATCATCATCCAGTTTAGAATTTCCTGTTATGTGCGTAAGTGCTGCAGTCAGTTTTAAAGATGTAGAAAGATCATAGGTGCCTTTCACTTCGATCAAGCGTCCATTTCCTTTCGTATCATTATAACTTGATTGATCTAAAAGAAAGAGTGTTTCAAAGAGCAACTGTTCATTCATAAACGATTTGTTAAAAATCATTAGAACAGCTTCCTGGGCTATGATCGAAAGGGGTGTACCCATTCCCGGGAAGAATATAGAATAAGGATCAAAGTCTGCTTCCAGCAGCGGCAGATCAACATCCGGCAAATATTCTGCATCAAATGACAAAGTATCATATTTTATATACTGTCCAATAAATTCGATACCGCCCGGTAATTCAGTTTCCAGCTGTAATATGGCTTGATAATATTTTGCCTTTGTTTCAAACGCGTGAGAGAAAAACACCTCATTTGCCGAGCCGAATCTTCTCGAAGGTCCTTTGTTCGAAATGGCAGTAGAGTCATTGTTATCAAAAGTTGAAAATTGAGCATATTCAGCCCGCAGGATGATCCATTTTGTTGGAATAACGATTCCGGCGCCCAGCATAGTTGTTTTGCGAAATGAAAAAACGGTATCCAGTACAGACACTGTCTGAAATTGATTCGTAAATACATTGGAGCCGCTCAGGCTGAATAATCTGTCATATCCGCTGAAATAGGTAAATGAAAGGTCTGCAACATTCATTTTTTGCTGCAGGGTAATACCGTATTCATCTGGGTTTTTCGGACTTATTATTTGCGATGCTCGTGGTGTAACTGGCAATTGAATAGGAAATTCAGGATCGTTGATGGGTAATCTGTTTGTATGGTGTAATGGTGAATAATAAAAACCAATTTTTGTATTATTCAGATAATAATCCATAGTCAAACCCATCGAACTGAGCTTGCGGTCACTGCCTAAGTTGAAAATATAATAATAGTCGTAGGCATTTATATTGTCTATGGGACTGTTGTCATCTACACTGCTCCAGGAATGAATTTGCTTGCCGATCTTTATTTCACCAAATGATGTAAACCAGCTGGCATATAACTCCCGCAGATCCCATGTAAACTCCTGGGGATTACTGCTATCGAAGAATGAAATATCTTTACGCATATGGTATTCCATAGCTAAAGTAGAATTCATGGCAAAATCACCTTTTTGGTGGTCAACATTAAAACTGAAAATGCGAAAGGGCAGATTTATGATTGATCGGTCTGATAACCTATGTATGTCATAATAATGAACATACCCGCTGTATTGTGTAGATGACTGGGCAATTAGTGTATAACTGCATAGTATATATAGTATTGTTTTAATTTTCATATATTAATCCTGCAAGGCATCATTGAGCCATTCCATCATTTCATTGCCCTGGGTTTTCCAGGCTCGATCCAATGCCCAATTAGGAAAATCGCCGAGTAATTCGCCATTCCACGTATAAGAAACATTGGTTTCATGATCATTGATTGCAGTCAATTTCCATTCACCGGCAGCATGAATTAACCGTACATGGCCTTTTTCAGGCGGTGCCTGCTCATGTTCCACTGCCGAAAATCGGAATGTCCATGCGCTGCTGAATTTATGTTTTATATACTTTATGATGTAATCTCTCCCTGAAAATGGAAACGGCATGTCCAGCATGATATGCACCACGTCATCTTCCAAAACTCTAGACTTTGTTACCCGCAGGAAAACATTGGGATAATTTTCTACATTTTCAATAATAGCAGATATTGTTTTTAATGGTAAGGGCAGGATTGTTTCTGCTTTACAGATGGGAAACCCCAGGTATTGCGTTGTTTTTATACTAACAACATTGTTCTGCAAAGTCTTCCACTCTTGATTTGAATTCAGTCCAGAAAGATCCAGGGCATAGATCAAGTTCAAGCTGGATATGAATAAAAGTATTTTAGTCAGCTTCATTTGGCTGTGTGTTTAAGAATGTATCATAAATAAATGAGCAATCTGAACGTATCTGTCCTGCACTTAAACCAAACTTTTCAAGATCATATTTATGGGCGCTTGTATACTGTCGCTGGCTTGCAGCTGTTTTTTTGATTTCTGCAATTATTTCAGAAGTAGGTGTTGCTCCTGTAAATGTGAATATATCGTCCATTAAATCTTCAAACTGTGTCATCATACGATCATATTTTACAATTAATACTTTGGATTTATCGATGGATCCGTTTGTCCAATCCTCATGAAAGCGCTGCAGTAATTCTAGCAATGCGTTGTATAAGCGATTTGTATATCTGTCACGAACTTCTTTTTCAAGACTCCAAAAACCAAATCGTTTATCCAATACACCCGTTACCAGGCTTAAACCGGAAGGGAGAATATTTAAGGGGTCACGTACCATATATAATATTTTTGCATCAGGAAATCGTTTTTGGAATGCAGGGATACTGGTGCTCAATGAAAACAGTTTTGGAATCACAGTGTCATGCTTAGCTGCAACAGCTAAACGTTTCCACAAATTTTCATACCAGTCAAAATCCCGATCTGTTGTATCCCTTTTCTTTGGATCGAACCAATCAAATAGATTTTCTTCAGCAAATGCTAATATGAAACCATAAAGGAAAAAGCCATCAAAATATTTGAAGAGCAATGATACATCATCGGTCTCGATGGAAGTTAAGCTTGTTTTATGCGCTGCGGTAGAATGATGTCGTGCGGGACTTATGATTTCTAAAAGGGGAAGCAGTGGTTTAATCAATTTTTGTAAGGTTAATGAGGGATAGACCATTTGCCAGAGCTGTGCCCCAACTCCCAGTCCTTGTTTGATAAGAAAACGGTGGAGAAATGTTGTTCCTGATCTGGGATTGCCAACAATAACAAGAGGAGTGATCTTTTTCTTTCTGATCGAAGGGA
>CATMBH010000206.1:0-3062 GCA_950063985.1 uncultured Fidelibacterota bacterium | reverse complement strand
GTAATTGGTATATAGTGAGCGGTATCAGGTGTATGCCGGCGGGTTGAAAAAGTGCAGATATAGCATTTCCGTATCGTAGGGGATAATATGTATAGGTACCGTCAAATAATAGGGGTCCAGACGTCCAGTCTGAATTCCAGAATAACCTCCCTTCCACAGTTGAAATACCAAATTGCCCGCTCCAACCGAAGGGCAGGTTGTATGTTTGACCAATCAATAATGATGAAAACAGGAAAGAATTTAATACTCTCATTTGACGAGAAATTTTGTTATCCTTGGCACACCAATGGCAAAAATGAAGCTATTGGCTATTTGATGCAAAAGTGTAAAGCCAAGCCCTGATATATAGAAACCCATAGTCCGGGAAAAATCAAAGCCAGCGCTCACCGGATAGCTTAACGTCGTAAGTGAATCAAAAATAAACGTAAGGATAAAACCAGCAATTCCAACTGTAATGACTTTGTGTAATGAATATTCTCTAATCATAAAAACACCTTGAAGCAACCCACCGACGAAACCCACGCCTGCCATACCAATTATTTGGGAAATAAATAAGGGCGGAAAACTCAAGCCAGAACCCATAGGATTCATTCCAGAAAATATCATTTCGGCTGTACCACCAACGATCAAACCCCACGCTGGCCCCAAATAAAGCCCTGCTGTAAATATAATTACAGTAATGAGTTCAATGTTGGGAATCATGAGCAATGAGAATCCTGCTCCTATAGCCAGAGCGGCAAATATTGACGCCCGCACCAGCTTATTTAGATTCATCCATTCCTTTGTACAGTGCAGTGCGGAATATGTTTTTCCTGTCCGTCCATTTACCTTCTTGCTGGTCTTCTTCCAACGCCAGTTTCATTAGATTCATTTTGGCATCCATATTATCAATTAAATGCACCAGCAATGCTTCTTCGAAACTGGGCTGCTTCGGGCTCTGCCATTCATACCTGCCCTGGTGTGATAAAATAATGTGTTCCAGTTTTTGCTGCAATTCTTCCGGGAATCCTTTGAGACCTGAAACGGTTTCCCGCACCATATCACGGCCGATAACAATGTGGCCGATAAAATAGCCGTCATCAGTGTATTCCGCTTCAAGGTCTGCAGAGATCTCAATCAGTTTACCAATATCATGGAGCAATACGCCCGCTATGACCAGATCCTTATCAAGTTTATAAAATGGTGTCAATTTTTCAGCTATTTTAGCCATGGATAAAACATGCTCAAGAAACCCTGATCTGTAATTGTGATGCATACTAACAGATGCCGGATGGATGAGCAGCTGTTCTTTATTTTCACGATATATGGATGACACTACTTTTTTCAGATAGAGATTTTTCATTTTACCAATGATTTGTACTACTTCCATCCACATTTTTTTTGGATCATAGGGTGAAGTAGGTACGATCAAAGCAGGGTCATAGCCATAGCGACCATAATGCTGCACAGACGCTGTATTGATCTTCTTAATGACCAGTTGATGGCGATCCTGAAAGGTTTCAACATTGCCCTTTACGGCCACAGGGTCTCCAGCAGAAAATTTTTCATTTAATTCATCTACCTTATCCCAGATCTTGGCATGAACCGTTCCGGTGTTATCCCTTAAAACGACATCCAGGTAGAGATCACCGGCACGGGTATGCCGCAGGTGTTTTTCTACACAGAGATAGAAGCCCTGAATGGATACCCCTTCTTTAAAGGATGATATTTGCGTGATGGACTTCATAGATTAAACCATACATACATTACTAAAAATAAGTAAACTTGAGTATATGAAAGTAACATTGGATACAGTATCATATTCCAACCCGAGTGATCGCAAAATATTGATTTCGTGTTTGAGTGGCTGGTTCACTAATCCGCGAGAACTGCAGTTTACTGAACCGCGTATGACCTATCCCTTTGATTTCAGGAAGTGGTGTTCACAATCGTACAACGAAGATAATATTCAATCTTACGTTGTGAAAATGGATAAATGGATCGTGGCTTATTTAAGTGTAAAAGTTATTTTTGAAAATAGAAAAGCTCATTTCTTCCACTTATTCGTAGATCAGAAATATCGACAACAAGGATTAGCAAAAATGCTTCTAGATCATGCAATCCAATTTGTTGAAAAATCGAAATTGAATTATATCACACTCCACGTTGCGTCAAAAAACGTTCGGGCCAGAAGCATTTACAAACAATTTGGATTTATAGAGGTTGGTGAAACCTCTCGGGGTAGTATTAAAATGAAGAAAGATTTAGGATGATTGGTTGTTTGATTAATTAATTGTTCAAGCATCCATGCATTCAATCAATCATTCAGCCATTGAATTTTCAGAATCTTTCTGCTTTTTTATCATATCTGGAATTTCACAATCATCACATTTGGGATCCGTATCTCCTTTCTGCCAATTTTTTCTAAAGCGCAGAATGGTATAAACAGCCGCTATCAGTAAAATGATAATTGCTATAATTGCTTGAAAATCCATACGGCTCACCAGTTACAAATAACCATTAACCAAACCCCAGCATCAATCCGCCTTGATATACAATGAAAGAGGCTCCATAGGCTAACCCATTCATGTAAATAATCATAAACAGCGGCCACTTCCACGAATTGGTTTCATTACGGACAATGGCAAACGTCGCCATACACTGTGCTGCAAAAACAAAGAAAACCATAAGCGATAATGCAACCAGGGGGGTGTATAAGGGCATTCCAGTTTGCGGATGCCTATCGGACTTCATGGCATCTTTCAGTTGCACAACATTATCCACTTCAGACTCTACATTATAAATAGTCGCCATGGTGCTTACTAATACTTCCCGCGCTGCAAATGAAGCAATCAGTCCAATGCCCAGTTTCCAATCAAAACCCAGCGGCTCAATAAAAGGTTCAATTGTGTGTCCAATTTTACCAGCATAACTGGTGCGAATTGGATTTTCATTTATCGTTGATTCATCCACTTTGGGGAAGGATGCCAAAAACCAAAGGATGATGGAAATAGTCAAAATGATTTTACCGGCATTTACAACGAATAATTTTCCACAGATAAATACCTGATGGAACACAGACC
>CATMBH010000205.1:0-3099 GCA_950063985.1 uncultured Fidelibacterota bacterium | reverse complement strand
AATAGCGTTTACCATAATTCGCCAATTTAAATGACATATTCGGAATACCCTTTACTCCACCGGGACCGATATAACTTCCTCTCGTAACTGAAGGCTTTACGTTGATACGCCACACGTTTTCAGGAACAGTAAAATGAGTTTGTGAGAAGGAAAAAGTAAAAAGGAAAACGTAAGAAGGAAAAAGGAATTTTACAGTTTTCATTTGTAAAGTAAAAACCGATCCCTGAATTTACTGAAGCGAATCACATCCATCACCCATTGCGGTGGTAAATATTTCGGTGTTTTTCCCTGGGCTGCAAATGTTGTCAATAAATTGTGCCCAAATAACTTATTGATATAATCATCATGGATCCATTCAAACTGCCGTGGATAAAGTTGATAAGCCAGAATCATTATCGCTGTGGCTGTTGCGATTGGATCAAATATTTCCCGATCGGTAATCTCCAGTTCAATTCCGCTGCATTTTTCCAGGTAATATAAGGGAATAGAACCATCGCCTTTGCTTTGGGTGGGTGTGTACTGGATATGCTTGAATTTTACTCCCGGCAAATTCAAGTCAGTTATTTTTTTATAAAATACCCTTCCGGAAATCCATGGTGCACCCGCACGAAAATAAGGTTTGGTCGTTCCTTGCCCCCAATTCAAATTAGTGCCTTTTAACAAATTCATACCTGTATAAGCGAGGCAGGATTCCACATCAACTAATCCCGGTGCGAGTGCTTTAAACGGCAGATCTGTTTCATCTGACCACATAGAACGCTGCCAATTGGCCATAGGGATCACGGTCAATTCTACCCGCTGCAGGTTTTTCACCCAGCCCATTTCGTTCACCATGAGCGCATATTCACCCACCGTCAACCCATGTCGGATCGGCACCAGATGATAGCCTTCAAAGGACTGATATGCAGTGCGCATTACCGGCCCATCCAGCCTATCACCTCGCAAGGGATTAGGACGATCCAGGACAATGACCGGTTTATGGAGTTCGCTGGCTACTTCCAGTATTTTAGTCAGCGTTGTCATATAGGTCGTATAACGCACTCCTGTATCTTGAAAATCAACTAAAACTACATCTACATCTCGAATGGTCCATTCAGGAGGCTTTACAAACCGATCCAGCAAATTCACAATACGGGCACCAGTATTGGGGTCTTTCTCTACTTTACCCATAATCTTCGTTTTATTTTCTTGATCACCGAACAAACCATATTGGGGAGTCAAAATCACATAAATCTCAATGTCAACCTGATCCTTCAATAAATCCAAAATATGACGGCCGTTGCGGTTTACAGCCGTTTGGTTGCAGAATACAGCAATGGTTTTCCCGACCAGCGGTCTGAAATCCATTTGTTCTAAAACATCCAACCCTGTGTATACATGAGGCATAAACGACAGATCAGGCACATCCTGCACCCTGCTGTACTGAAAATCATTAGCCCAGCCTGCGGTGCAAAAGAGCAATGATATTAAAAGATACTTACGCATCATGGCGCCGGAAAAAGATGGCTTGAGACACAAACACAACAGCAATATTCACAATAACAGCCAAAAGTATAAACCACGTCCAGGCGATGCCGTTTTGCTGGGCAACGTAAACTGCTAAGAAGCTGGATAATAGACCGATCATAAGACTGATTGAATTAAACTGCCGTTTAAGTTTACTGATGATAAAGAGGGACAGCAACCCTCCATATGTATAGGAGGAAATCTGCAGTCCCATTTCCACAATGGCCTTATCGCTTTCGTCAAAGATCATGGCAAAACCAATCAAGACGACAGCCCAGACAACACTCGTTTTTTGGGCTGTTTTTAAATCAGCATCTTTTTTAAACCAATCCCGCAATGTGGATGAAGCCAGCGAATTTATGGATGAACTTAATGTGGACATGGCCGCGGATAAAACGCCTGCCAGCAAAAGCCCCCTTAATCCAATGGGCAGTTCATTAATTATATAATGAGCAAATTCCCTGTCCTTTTCCAACTCAATCCCGCCTAAAGACATGTAAATCAATGAACCGGCAAAAAGGAAAAGTGTGAATTGTAGAAATACGAAAAAACCGCTGCCGATCATGGCTTTTTTAGCTGATCGTAAATCTGTACATGTCAGTGTCCGCTGGACCATCATATAATCAGCACCATGAGACGCAAAGGATAGAAATATTCCGCCAATGAATGCTGAATAAAATAGCCAGGGATTCGTGAAAATGTCTCCTCCAAATCGGAAAATACTGATCTTCCCTTCATGCATTAAGTCTGCAACAAAACCGCTTGGTATTACGCCTGGTTGGGAAAAAACATGTAGAATAACAATCAGTGCGCCTGACAAATATAGAATAAATTGAAAACTGTCCACCCAGACTACAGTCCGAATGCCACCGGAAACAGTATACACCAATGTTACAATGCCAATCACTAATACTGCTGCGGGCAATGACCAGCCAGTAAGAACTTGAACGATAACTGCAGTGGCTAAAAAACGAATACCATCAGCTAAAATCCGTGTAATCAGGAAAACACCAGATGACAGCTTTTGAATCCCAGTCCCAAATCGTTCGCCTAATACTTCATAAATGGATACAATACCCTTGCCGAAATAGGAAGGAAGCAGAAAAATAGTGACGAGTATCCTGCCAATGATAAATCCCAGTGCAAGCTGCAGGAAAAACCAGTCACCACGATACGCAAGCCCGGGAATGCTCACAAAGGTCAGTACAGAAGTTTCCGTGGCGACAATGGAAAACATGACCATGACCCAGTGCTGGGAACGCCCGGCAATGAAATAGTCTTCTACTGATTTGTTTTGCCGACCCTGCCACACACCAAATCCAGCTGTGAGAAACAGAAAGCCAATAATTATAATTAGATCAATAGAATGGATTGTGTTTCCTCGGTCTTTTGTAGACTGAAAAATTACGAGAAGAAGTGCATAAAAAAGTGGGACTTTTTCCTTGAATCTAAACTCTACTTATCCCCATTTTTCACTAGGTATGGCAGACCAGGAACAGAATTCTTCAGGCGGTTTTTCCAAAACGACTAATTTCAAATGGTTGGCCGTGGGCCTGGCGCTCTTCATTCTCATCGGCTTTGTCATGCCCCTAC
>CATMBH010000204.1:0-3120 GCA_950063985.1 uncultured Fidelibacterota bacterium | reverse complement strand
AAAGCAAAGTATTGGCTGTACCTAAATCAATGGCAATATCGCCTGAAATCCATGAAAATGAATTAAAAATTGATGAAAGATATCCCATTACATATTATCTCGGATTATTGTTCTGTTCAAAATGAAGTATCAAAGTTAAAGCAATTAAGTTCGATTTTCATTATGAATTACACCTTTTCAGGAATTGATTCCAATAATTTTTGCGTATAATTATTATCAGGCTTGCGAAATACATCTTGAACAGATCCTGTTTCTACAATGCGCCCTGATTTCATAACTATAACTCTATGAGCAAACGACTCTACAACTTGGAGATCATGTGTTGTAAATAAAATTGACAACCCATCTTCACTGACTAATTTCAGAAGCAGGTTAAGTATCTTGGCTTGAACAGAAACATCCAACGCTGATACAACCTCATCACAAATCAATATTTTGGGTTTCACTGCCAAGGCTCTGGCTATGCAAGCACGCTGCCGCTGGCCTCCGGACAATTCATGGGGGTATTTTCCTTTTGTATGTGACGGCAGGTCAACTTTATCAAGTAATTCCTGCAGCCGTTGTTCAATATCTGCTTCCGGATGATGAAGTTTGATGACTTCCTTTATTGCAGAACCAATGCGCATTCGTGGATTCAACGAACTCAAGGCATCTTGGAAAATAATCTGTATTTCTTTGCGTAAATCACTCATATTGCTGGGATCATACATCGTGTTAGTATAGATGTATTTACCGCTTATATCATTAACTAGACCGACAATGGACATGCCAAGAGTTGATTTACCACTGCCACTCTCACCAACGATAGCAAGAATTTCTCCGCGCTGTAATTGTAGGTTTATTGAATGAAGTGCTTGGGTTAATTGTGGTTTTTTAAAAAATAATCGCTGCCCTGGATAAAACACAGAAACATTGTTTAATTCGAGGATTGGATTATGCAACGTGTCAGTCTATTTCGATTCGGCTTTGATCGCCTATGATAAATCTGTGTGTGACAGGTTTTGATTTAGAACGCAATAATTCAACATCACTACCTAGAAGTGACGCTTCGATACGGCGGGAAATATTATTGATGCTGCAATCATTCATGAGGATAGAATATTCAATTTCACTGCTAATAATAGTACAACCATCTCCTATTGCAGTATAGGGCCCAACATAGGCGCCGTCAATGATAACATTTTCACCAATGATAACAGGCCCGCGAATATTTGAATTCATTACCTGCGATCCTTTGCCAATGATCACTCGTCCAGATACTGTAGAATGTGCATCAATTTCACCCTTGCGCTCATCTTTGATATTATCCAAAACGAGACGGTTCGCTTCTAAAAGATCAGAAGGTTTACCTGTGTCTTTCCACCAGCCAGTTATTTCTGAATAAGTAAGGCTATATCCTTTATCCAATAAATACTGGTGAGCATCGGTAATCTCCAGTTCACCACGGGCAGAAGGTTTAATATTATTCACTGCTTCAAAGATGTGATTATCGTAAACATAAATTCCAGTTACAGCAAATTGACTTTTAGGATTATCCGGTTTTTCTTCAATCCCAATTATTTTTCCATCTTGTACATCGGCAACACCAAAGCGATTTGGGTCTGGAACTTTGCTTAAAACCAAATGGCAGTTCGACTTGTTAGTTGTAAAATCATCGATGAATTTTTGGATACCACCTACAAGAATATTATCTCCTAGATAAAATACAAAAGAATCGCTACCTATAAACGGTTCTGCAATTTTGACGACATGAGCCAACCCCAGGGGCGCTGACTGTTCGATATATTTAATTTTCAATCCAAAGGAATCGCCATCGCCAAAAGCATCAGCTATGGATTTGTCACCCTTATTAATGATAACTCCAGCTTCATTTATACCAGCATCGCTGGCATACTCCAATGCATAAGCCAGCATTAGTTTATTCGCAATGGGGATCAAATGTTTATTCTGTGTATATGTGATTGGACGTAATCGAGTACCATGCCCCCCAGCTGTTATCAATGCTTTCATCTTTTTATTAACAACACTTTACCTATTACCAGCTATTTTTCACCAGCTAAGAACGGCCTTTCATCATTCCGGCTTTGCTCAATTTATCAGCAACTGAATTTTTATCCCTCGGAATATATTCCAATGCCCATAAATCAAACTTATCCAGCAAATCTGTAGCGATGGCATGCAATGGAATCATATTCTCGTGCTTCACCTTGAACTCACCATTAACCTGATTCACCACTAATAGGCTATCGGCATAGATGTTTATGCTGGCTACATTTAGTTCATTAGCTATTTGTAATCCACGGATCAAAGCGTTGTATTCAGCTTCATTATTGGTTGCATCACCAAAAAATTCAGAAAAAGTTTCGATCTCAGTTCCATCTTGATAAAACACTCCGCCGATGCCAGAGGTTTTGGAATGGAGATCTGCTGCTCCGTCTACATAAAGATCTACATGGTTGTCAGCTGAAAGTTTATTATGCAATTCTTCTAAAGTTTGATTTGAACGATTTTCAGCTGATGCCAATAAATCCTTAATTGCTTTAATTTCGTTTTGTTTCAATCTCATAACAGGGATGAAAATAAAACGGATACATTATGTAAAAGAATCTATTCCTTTTCACAATAAAACTTGACTTTTCACAATCAACCATTAACGGTTGATTTAATCATATTATACTTATTCTAGTGGATAAATTTCCGACCTGCGGTCTCTAAAAAATAATGTTCGTGCATAAGATTTCTTAACCTCATTCAAATCAATTTCTACAATTAATATATCGTCCTCCCCTTTTGACGCTTGAGCGATTACCTCACCAGCCGGATTAGTCACAAAAGATTCGCCGGAAAATTCCATTTCACCTTCTTTACCCACCCTGTTTGTCAGCGCACAGAAATATCCATTCTGAAAAGATGCGACTTGGAGCTCAGCTTCATAAAGCCCTGCCGGCCATTCACCAACCGTCCCAGCTTGGGGTACAACAACCAATTCTGCACCCTTAATGCCCAAAGCGCGCATATACTCAGGATAGTGCCGGTCATAACAGATTGCAACTCCAATTTTTCCAACTACAGTTTCATACACCCGGGCACCATAATTTCCGGGAGTGTAATAATCCTTTT
>CATMBH010000203.1:0-3130 GCA_950063985.1 uncultured Fidelibacterota bacterium | reverse complement strand
CATGAAAGATTTTACCGCATCAAAGAAACCATATTCCGATTTACGGATGATGACTTGAATCGCATTGCCGATGGCATTTCAGCGGTACCGGCCGATGATCGTAGTTTGCTTAAGCTTTTCTCTATAGCTGTCCGCAAAAAACCATCCTTATTGTTTGACGTTATCCGTGTTTTTGCCGGAATGTAATGAACCGTCAAGAACTCCTCCGCGAACTCGATCTCTCTACTTACATAGCATTTGATTTTGAAACGACGGGCTTAAGCTCGGAAAATGATCGTATCATCGAAATTGCTGCCATCAAATTTGAAGGGGGCGAAGCTGTTGATAGATTTGTTACTTTGGTCAATCCTGAACGTCCCATTGATTCATTTATCACTGACATCACAGGTATTTCTAATGCCATGGTTTCAGACGCCCCGATCGAGCGCAATATCATTGATGATGTCATAAATTTTCTTGAAGATTTTCCGCTGGTTGCACACAATATTTCTTTTGACATCAGTTTTTTGAATCTGCTTTGTGATCGCTATGATAAAAATATTGTTGAGCACCAATTATATGATACTCTACAATTGGCCCGCACATTCATGTTTTTCCATCCAACACATAGTCTGGGTTCCATTGCAGAATATTTCAACTTATCCGCAGTAGGAGCCCATAGGGCCGAAGCTGATACAGAAAATACCGGGATCATTTTTCAGCATTTGGTCCATGAAGCTGCCAGTTATCCTTTGGAAGTATTCTCCAAAATAGTGGCTGTTTCCAAAAATCATGATATGCATAATAAATCATTATATATAAATATCAGTAATTATCTAAAAAAAGAGGGAAATCTAAAAACGGGATTAGTGGCATCTGAATTAGACAAGCAATTGTATAGTAATGCATTTGTAGCTCAAGGAAATAGTAACTTATCGGAATTAACAGTTGAAGATGTTTTTACTGAAGGTGGCCGATTAAACAAAGTTATGGATACATTTGAACATCGCATTGCACAACAGGAATATGGCGAATATGTTTTAGAGACGCTGAATAAAGAACAAAGTTATTGTGCCATTGAAGCAGGTACAGGACTGGGTAAATCCATGGCTTACTTATTCCCTGCATTGCAAAAAGCTTTCAATAATGAAAATGAAAATCCTGTTGTTATATCGTGTCATACAAAACATTTGCAGGATCAGCTGTTTAATAAGGATCTGCCATTATTGGCAAAGGCACTAGATGTGCCACTCCATGCAATCATACTAAAAGGACGGAGCAACTATATTTGTTTAACACGGCTAAACTGGCTAATAACGGATGCAGCGCAATTGTTACATAAGGATGAAATTGAATCATTATTTCCTATTATTGTTTGGCTCCATGTAACGCAGACAGGTGATTTATCAGAATGTGCAGGTTTCTGGGGGTGCCGGCCGTTTAAAGTTGCAGAAATGATCCAAAGCGAACCGGGGTTTTGTACGACTTCATTATGCGCGCCAAATGACGGCTGCTATTTTGGGCCTATTCGTCAGGCAGTTCAGGATTCCCAGGTGATCATCGTGAATCATGCATTGTTGTTATCCAACATGAATAATCCGGGATTGTTACCGGAATATGAAGCTGTCATTATCGATGAAGCGCATAATCTAGTGGATGTTGCTTATGATCAACTAACTCTTGAAGTAAACATGTTCAAAGTGAATGCTATTCTGGATATCATGGATCCCAAAACCACTAGTGCCAAACGCTGGGGGCAAAAGATAGAAATGTTGTTTGATGATAATCCTGAAATAAAAATGCATTACAAAGCATTACAAACAGGTTGTGAAACATCTCGTAAGAATGGCCTGGCATTTTTTAATGATCTTGCCAATTCAATCGCTGACAGAATTAATGACAAAGTTCCCTATCCCCAGCATATTATGTTGGAAAATCTGCTAGAAGGATATAACAATGTTTTTCCACAAATCCAGGAATTTGAATTAGCGTTAGCCGAAGTTAGTGAAGCACTAAAAGGGATATTGAATCAACTACAAAAGCTGGATCCTGGTAAAGAGGAATTGGGTGAAATGAATCAATTATTTGAACGCAGTTTGGAGGCCGTTGTAGCACTGCAAACAGAAATTGCATTACTAACTCATGATCAGCAGAATAGCTGGGTATATTGGCAGCAGGGTCAGTATCGTCAGGGACGAGGCAGGGAAAAAGACTTACACGTTTCTGTAAATGGAGCTCCCATCGATATTGCAGAGGACTTAGCGAACACATATTTTCAATCTGTAAAACAATGTGTTTTAACGTCAGCCACTTTGCGTGTTGAAGAAAGTTTCGATTATTTCCTCCAGCGCACAGGTTTGGCATTTTTGGATAATGAAGATGTACACACGATGGAATTTCATAGTCCGTTTTACTATGAAGATCAAGTTCGATATTATCAATTCCAGGGAAAAAATGGTCAGAACCCAAGTCTGATTGCTGACGTTATCTATGAATGTCACGAACGTTATGGTAAACGGATAATGGCCTTGTTCACATCACGGCAGGCATTAAATCATGTTTATCATGAACTAATGAAAAAACCATTAGGACGGAAGCTTCCAGTTTTTGCTCAGGTATCGGGTACATCCCGATATGCTATGCTGAAAGGAATGCACAGAACAATAAACGGAATTTTACTAGGGACAAACGCATTTTGGGAAGGTGTGGATTTACCACGTGACTTACTGGAAATATTGATCATATCAAAATTACCTTTCAGTGTTCCAACTGCACCGCGTGTACAGGCTTACAGTAATATGCTGCAGCAACAAGGCAGGAATTCGTTCATGGAATTCAGTGTTCCTGAAGCAGTGATTCGTTTTCGGCAGGGATTCGGACGGTTGATCCGCACGATTGAGGATGCAGGCTTATTTATCGTGATGGATGAGCGGGTCGTGAAAAAGCGTTATGGATCTGCATTCAGTGATGCCATTCCGGTGCGCATGCAGACATTTAATGGTATTGAAGAATTAATTATGTGATAGTTATCAAATCAGCAAGGATGAGTTCTTTTTCATCCTTTTCTTCTATTTTTTTGGCCAGGTTTCTAGCAATTTTTATATATTTATTCTTTTCTTCTATTTTTCAGGCAAGGGCTGCAGTTCTGGCT
>CATMBH010000202.1:0-3179 GCA_950063985.1 uncultured Fidelibacterota bacterium | reverse complement strand
AACCTCTTTATAAGTGGGTTTGTTGGTTTGGCCGTTAGAGTAGCCTGCTTCCACGGCTTCAACGCCGTCAATGCGTTCGTAGACAGCCTCCACGCACCAGAAACAGCCGGCGCCAAGGACAATTGTTTCATTTTCAGCTGACATAAGATGTGCTCCTAATAAGAGGATAATGGGAATTAATTTTGTCATACTCAATCCAAGTTTATACCCATTCAAACATAGTCGCATTAAAAATAGTTTCAAATTATGAACTCAATTGTTCGTTTTGTATAAAACAGTATCTTAATTTTGTTGGCTTTATAAGGTAACGAATTATGTTAAAAGTAGCAGTCCTAAAGGAAACAGCCGAAGATGAACACCGCGTTTCTCTCGTGCCGGAGAGTATTAAACGTCTTGCCAAGCAGGATGTAGAAGTCCTTGTGCAGCGTGGCGCCTATGCGCACACCGGTTTTACCGATGCTCAATATAACGCAGCCGGCGCTACCATCATTTCCGATTATAATCAATTGATCCAGGATGGTGATATTTTCCTCAAGGCACAATGTGTCTGTCTGCAGGACGGCATGATGCAGATCGTGGATCCCTTCAATGAAAATTCTGTCATTATCGGTTTTTTCAATCCCTTCAAAAATATTCATAACGTGGAAGAACTGGCTACCCGCAATATGACCACATTCTCTATGGAATTGGTGCCGCGGATTTCCCGGGCGCAGCGTATGGATGCCTTGAGTGCCATGAGTTCTGCCGCGGGATATAAAGCCGTAATCCATGCTGCTGCAGAACTGAATAAATTGTTCCCCATGATGATGACAGCGGCTGGCACCATTTCACCGGCGAAAGTCATGGTCATCGGCGCCGGTGTAGCCGGGCTGCAGGCGATTGCCACTGCCAAGCGTTTGGGTGCTAAGGTAAAGGCATTCGATACTCGTCCTTTGGTGGCTGAACAGGTAGAAAGTTTAGGCGGGGAATTTATCTCGCTTGAGACTTCTCACGAAGCGGAAACAGACGTTGGCTATGCAGCTGAAATGTCTGATGATTTTTATCGAAATGAGCAAGTTATCATAGGCGAAAATATTTCTGATTGTGATGTGGTGATTACCACTGCCCAGATTTTTGGCAAACGAGCACCCTTATTGATCACAGAAGAAATGGTAAAAACAATGCGTCATGGTTCTGTTATTGTGGACTTGGCGGCAGAACAGGGTGGTAATTGTGAATTATCCATTGCGGGAAAAACGGTGGAACGGTTTGGAGTAAAGATATTGGCACCAACAGATCTGCCTTCCAGTTTATCTTATCATTCCAGTGAAATGTATAGCCGCAATGTGACTGCTTTGCTGTCAGAAATGATCACAGATGGTGCATTGCATTTGGACATGGATGATGAAGTCATTGCCAACACCATGCTGACACACGAAGGCAAGATCATGAATCAGCACGTGATCGATCTTTTGGAAAGAGAAAAGGAAGCTTAATCATGAATGCCCAGTTATTAGTAGAAGTTTACGTATTCGTCCTGGCTATTTTTGTGGGTTTTGAGGTCATTACCAAAGTTCCGCCAACGCTGCACACGCCCCTGATGTCCGGTTCCAATGCCATTTCTGGAATCACTGTCGTCGGTGCACTGCTGGCAACGGGCAGCGGGTATGGTGAATTAAGTACATATCTGGGGCTGGCGGCTATCATTTTCGCCATGATTAATGTTGTTGGGGGATTCATGGTTACACAGCGCATGCTGAAAATGTTCAAGAAATAATATGTTCCAGGAAATTATTATACCGATCATTTATCTGCTTTCCGCAGTATTTTTTATCCTGGGACTGAAACAGCTTTCCCATCCACGGACGGCACCCAAAGGAAATACCACTGCAGCCGTTGGTATGCTCATGGCCATTGTAGGTACAGTTCTCAAGACAGAGATCATCAGTTATGAATTGATCATTGTTGGTTTAATCGTGGGCGGTGCTGTGGGTGCTGTTTTTGCTAAAAGAGTGGAAATGACATCCATGCCGCAATTGGTGGCACTGTTCAATGGTTTCGGCGGTTTATCATCATTATTGGTGGCTACAGCGGAAGTGTATAAAGGATCGCTTCCAGCTACATTTACCTTATCAACGATCTCATTGAGTATTCTCATTGGTTCCATTACTTTTTCCGGAAGTCTTGTCGCTTTTGCAAAATTGCAGGGTTTAATGCGTGGAAAGCCTCTGGTATTCAAAGGTACGCAAATCTTCAATGGCTTATTGATCCTGGCAGTCATTGTAATGACAGTGCTTTCCATATTAAACCCCGATCAATTATTTGATTATATCCTTTGGATCATCATATTTTCACTCGTTGTTGGTTATTATTTTGTTGTGCCTATTGGTGGTGCTGATATGCCAGTGGTCATTGCGCTGTTGAATTCATTTTCCGGGGTGGCTGCAACAGCGACGGGTTTTATCATTCAAAATGATGCCCTCATCATTTCCGGTGCTCTCGTGGGCGCCAGCGGCATCATCCTGACCAACATTATGTGTAAGGGTATGAACCGCACAATATGGAATGTTTTATTTGTCGGTATTAAAGTATCCACGAGTTCAGCTACAAGCGGAGAAGGTGTCCAGAAAACTGCCAAATCCTACGAACCGGAAGACACGGTTGTTATCTTCGAAAATGCAAAGCAGGTCATCATAGTTCCCGGTTATGGGATGGCTGTGGCCCAGGCGCAGCATATGTGCCATGAGTTGGAGAAAATCCTTGAAGAAAAGAGCGTCACAGTTAAATATGCCATTCATCCAGTCGCTGGTCGGATGCCGGGACATATGAACGTTCTCCTGGCAGAAGCAAATGTATCATACGACAAACTCTATGATTTAGATCAGATCAACCCTGAGTTTGAGGATTGTGATGTTGCGCTGGCGCTTGGAGCAAATGATGTGGTGAATCCCGCAGCAAGAACTGAAACCGGAAGCCCTATCTATGGAATGCCAATATTGAATGTGGATAAAGCTAGAACCGTTATGGTTAATAAACGATCCATGAACGCTGGATTTGCGGGAATTCAAAATGAACTGTTTGGCTATGACAACACCATTATGATCTTTGGTGATGCCAAGGATATGCTTACTCAGCTTCTATTGGATCTTAAAGAACTCTAAGCTTACTTGATCAACACGATCTTCTGTGTTGAATTAAAT
>CATMBH010000201.1:0-3207 GCA_950063985.1 uncultured Fidelibacterota bacterium | reverse complement strand
TCAAGTCATTAAGGGTGGGGGTTCATCATTATTTGGCAGTGGTGCCATTGGCGGAGTTGTAAATATCGAAAGCCGTAAAGCAGTGCATAATTCAGTTTATTTTACTGAGGGCATTGGTCAAACATATAATGATGATCTGGATCTATCATACGGTGCAACGGGTATTTATGGTCCTGTAGGCGTAGGTGGCCGCTACACGGGAAAGAAGCGCGCTTTCGGCGGCCGAACCATTACCACGTCTATTTTTAACAATATGTTTGGAGGCGTAGATGTTCTTTCCGGACGGGTTGATATTAGCTGGTATAATTTGGGTAAAACACTGGAATTTGAATCAGGAAGTGTAACAGCTGATGATGGCTTGGAAGTGGTCAGTGCAAAATATGAAGGCCCGATTTTAAAAACACAAGATTGGTCATTCATGGCGGGACAACGCTCCTGGTATTTAAACCAAAACTATTTTACCAGTGTCAAGGAAAAACTAAAGGATGGCTCTAACATACTTCAAGCCTCCAAAGGATTCTCGATCCGAGATATAAAAAACACAATTCAAATTGAATCCGAAGAACAATTTTTTAATGGTGACCGCTCTTATTTTGATGTGGATGGTTTCCAGACAGAGGATCATGTGGCGGATATGTCCAGAACCACCCGAGCTCTGGCTCTGGTTTCCCGCTGGGCTATAGTGAGCGACAGCCCTATTTTGGATCATATAAATTGGGAACTCGGTCTTAGATATAACAAAATTAAAACTGTCCTTGATGAAACCTATAATTATTATGCTGGAGGACTACCAACAGGAGAGCTGGATGAAGATTACAATGAATTAAACACAGTTGTTACCAGCAAAAGACTCGGGGTTCATGTTGATGGTCAAACCAATAAACTGCGTTATTCATTGTTTGTGAATCAGGGCAACAATTCCCGATTACCAACATTGAGTGACCGCTTCCGTTTTGCCCATGCCGTGTTCGATAGTTCAATGGACACGGTGCTTACCCGCGAGCATTTATCTGCTACAGAAGTCAATTTGAACATGACCTTTATGGATGTCCAGACAGAATTACCCATTTCTGAAATAAATTTGATTCTTGGTGTTTTTATCAATGACTACACAAACAAGATCGCGTATCGACCTGTTGAGGTAGGACCCCCGGTTCCATTTAACGATCTGACAGCCGATATCCGCGGGTTTGAAGCAGCACTGAAAATGGTTATGTTTGATGGCAAATTTTCTGTTAGCAGTGCTGGAACCTGGTTAGGCATAAGCAATATTTTGGTGTTCCCCAACAAACCTGAATATCGCTATGTTTCCACAGCTGAATTGAATTTGGGCTGGCTTACGATGAGCTATGATCATTTGAACGAAGGCGAGCAGTATTATTATATTGCCGGTTATGGCGATGGAGTACGCAAAGCACGGGAGAATGCTAATCTGAACATTACAGTGCAAAAAAAATTCTGGAAATTGAACTGCAGTTTATCTTATACAATCAGAAATATGATGTCCAAAGAAGAATTAGATCTAACGTTGGAAGAAAGTATCCGACAAGGATTTAATTATTTTGAGCGCTACAGGGAAATTGTCACATTCAAGATTAGCTTATAAGATATGAAACGTATTTTATTATTACTTTTTGTTTACCTTGGATGTGAATCACCTTTTTCCACAGAACCCACAGATGATGATATATTTGCAGTGAGTCACAATTATAAAAGTGAAAAGATATACCATCCTGCCCCGGTTACTTTGGAATGGTCCAACATCACCATAAAAAAATTCAAAGAATTTTTAGTTGAACGCTCTGCAACTTACGGCGATAGTGTTGTATGGATAGAACTTGCCCATATTCAGGATTCCTTACAAACTTCATATACAGACACCATAGATGATGACGTCACTTTTCAATACCGTGTACGAATTGTTGATCAGGACGATCAGTTCATCCATGCTCTATCCGCTCCGTTTGTAGTGCCCAATGTGTCATCATTAAAAGTTCCCAGCCATTACGATGATCCCCAAACAGCATTTGATTCAAATTTTATAGATAATGGCGACACGATAAAAGTGTATCCAGGCCTTTATCGTGGACATTTTCAATTTTTAGATAAAGATGTAACCATCAGAGGTATTACCATACCGGAAATAACCCTATTCGGCGGTCTGAATGAGATGGGTTCTGTTGTGGAAATAAATGGCGGGAAATTAAATGGACTGACTATCATCGGTGGAGAAGCTCTTTATGGTGCCGGTATTTGGGCGAAAGGAAATACAGTTATTCAAGATTGTATCATTCGCAACAATCGTGCAAAAGAAGATGTCAATGCCAATATTCAGATCTATCCAAACGGTATGGGCGGCGGCGTTTATTTGCAGGATGAAGCACAAATGATTGAAAGTAGAGTTACTAGAAATTTCTCTAACCGGGAAGGCGGCGGCGTGATAACTGATGGCAACAACAAAATTATTCGCTGCAAAATTGATAAAAATAATATCTATGCTCGTTTTCCTGGCGGTGCATATGATTGTGCAGGTGTATATCAATATCAAGGGAATCTGATCATGCGGAATACAATCCTGCGCAACAATAAGACCCAGGGGCATGGCGGCGGCTTGGGGGTTGACGGCACCGCAGAAATATATAATTGTCTATTTATGAAAAATGGTGGTTATGCTGGCGGCGGCGGTTTTGTCGTGGGCACAAACGGTGTTGCAACAGTGATCAATTGTGTGCTGTATAAAAACAGATCTTCAACCTCTAGTTCAGGCTGGTGGGGCGGGTCTAATGCATCTGGATCAGCAGTGAACAATGGAATTTTATCCATTGTCAATACAATAGCCTGGTCGAATATCGGTGGGGTGGATAGCCGCTTTTTTCCTCAGTTAGCTATCTACACAAACAGCGATGAATTTCAGTTCGTATCTGGAGAGGGAAACTTGAAAGAGGACCCGATGTTCGTTGATTCGAATCGCGGCAATTTTGCACTGGAATTGAATTCTCCCTGCAAAAACGCCGGTAATCCTGATGATATATACAATGACACCAACAGTTCACGCAATGATATGGGTATTTATGGCGGCCCTTATGGTGATGATTGGTAGGGAAGTAATAAAGCATTAATTTCTTGATCATGGCTAGGAAAAAGAAAAAGCCATTCAAGAAAACACTCACGTCAAGTTCTCATCCCATTCCTCCAAAAAAGTTAATG
>CATMBH010000200.1:0-3223 GCA_950063985.1 uncultured Fidelibacterota bacterium | reverse complement strand
CCCCCGCCGGTCCGGTGAATCGTAGTGAATGATCTTGTAGTCTCGACCATCATAAGCCCGATTTAATTCATCCAAAACAAAATAATTCTCAACCTCACAGAGGCCCAGCACATCCGCATTGAGATCGGCCAGAACCGCAGCACAATTTTTCAGTTTGAGATCGTAAATATCCTGGGTGACATTTTTTTTGCCTCCCAGAGCAAATTCTTCATCCCGCGTGGTGGGGTCGTCTTCCAGGTCAAACAGGTTCTCTACATTCCAAAAACCAACCCGCAGTGATTGGCCGGAAAGAGTTGCTAAAAGCCATAAGAATAGTATGATGTATTTTCGATTCATTTTTAACCTGAACAATTTATTGATTAGACTGAATTATCGGAAACTTTTTGACAGGATTAGCATATACTATCACGAAGCGGACACGTAATATACCCTTCTATCCTCCTTGTTACCTCCTTGGTTTGGTTGTGTCCGCTTCTTTTTTTATCCAAACCAGGGGATAGTCACGATTTCCTGAATGAAAAGCGAATGGGAACACCTTCGAAATTGAAAACCTCCCGCAACTGGTTTTCCATAAACCGCTTATAATGTGTGGGGATTAATTTTGGGTAGTTTGCATAACAAGCGAACAGCGGTGGCGCTGAACTTACCTGCTTGATGAATTTCATGCGGATCAATTTTCCTTTTTCAGCTGGGACACTGCGCATTTTAATTGCATTTTCAAGAAATGTGTTTAACTTTTTTGTAGAGATCGCCCGGTTATAATTTTCATAAATAGAAAATGCTTTTTTCAAAAGTCCGGATACTCGCTGCCGGGTAAGAGCCGATACAAATAAAATTGGGAAATCATCCAGCTTGGGGAATTGTTCACGAATAGTTACTCTCGTCTCATTCATGGTGTGGGTATCCTTTTCGATTAAATCCCACTTATTTACCACAATAACCAACCCTTTCCCTGTTTTTAGCACTTGATCAATGATTGATCTGTCCTGTTTATTAAATCCTTTCGCCGCATCAATAAGCACTAATGCAACATCGCATTTATCGACGGATCGTTTCGTACGCACGGTACTGTAAAATTCCACCGCATCAGTTATTTTGCTTTTTTTGCGTAAACCAGCGGTGTCCACAAGAATGATATCCTTCCCGTACCACTTCAGTTTTGTATCAATGGAATCCCGTGTTGTACCAGCAATGGGCGTAACGATTGTCTGCTCTTTCTGCAGCAGTGCATTTAGTAATGATGATTTACCGACGTTTGGCATGCCGATAATGGCTAAATGCAGATCTACGCTCTTTTCTTCGATATCAGAGCGCTCGCTTAACTTCATTTTTTCTGCAACCGCTTCGAGTACATCGCCCGTTAAGCGTCCGGATAATGCTGACATCGGTAAAACCGGCTCTATACCCAGTTCATGATATCCATGGGCTCGATCATCCTGTTTCATATTGTCGCATTTATTCACAACCAGTATATGGGGTTTACCACTTTCACGCACAGCTTGTGCCAGTACCTGATCACTGGAGGTAATATCTTCCCGCCCATCCACCATGAGCAACACAACGTCTGCTTCGCCCATGGCCAGTTTGGCCTGTTCCCGGATGGCGGCATTGAATATATCTACGTCTTCAGGAATAAATCCTCCCGTATCGATTAAGCTGATGCGCTTCCCTGCCCATTCCGTTTCGCCATAAACACGGTCACGGGTAATTCCTTCCTGGGGATCAACGATGGCTTTACGCTGCCGCAGGACGCGATTGAAAAATGTGGATTTGCCTACGTTTGGGCGACCGACGATTGCTACAACTGGAATAGACATGATTATTATTTGATAGCGTTAAAAAACGCTTCTGGAGCATCACCGCAAACCACAACCGGCACACTAAGTGCTTTGCTTATGTCACCCAGGGTCTGGTCATCCAATGTCAGCCTTCCTTCATCATTTAAAATACGATCGCTAAAAATGACAATATCACCCAGCACAGTTCCTTGCAATTGCGTAATGATATCCTGGGCAGTCAGAAGTCCTGTTACAGTGACTTCGTCCTTGCCGTAAAATTCATTTTTTATGGGGACGTAATTAACTTTTAAATTTTTTATGTCGTTCAGTTTAGGAATAAACCATTTTGAAAATGTTTCTGCTATAAGTAGTCCTGAACCAATGGTAACCTTTGTTTCTTTGTCTAATGTTACATCAAGGTCTCCAGCCCACAGTTCCTTGAAAACACGCACCTGGCCCACGCCATTCTCTTCCAATTGTAGATCGCCGTAATAATCAGTTTCCGGCACGTCCAATCCTAACTTCAGATACCACTCATCGCTGATGAATACAAATCGCTTTCCATCCTCCAGCTTATATTTCAGATCCAATTCTTCATAGTCTTTAAGCAATTGTTCAGCATATTCATTCGTTACCGGCGGTAAGTAGGGCAATCCCTCACGGTGTTTGGTCAACCCGACTGGAACGATGGACATGCTCTTGGCCATGGGCGCAAATTGATGAATATCCGCAATGGTCTTTTCCAAATGGGGACCATCATTCCATGTGGGACATAATACCACTTGCGAATGAAGCTCAATGCCGTTTTCTGTTAAATATTCAAATTTGGATAATAGATTATCATCCTTCCCATAGAGGAACATCTCCAGCCGCTTATCGGGATCTGTTACATGAACAGATATATATAATGGTGTTAAGCGCTGTTCCACGACGCGTTTCAGTTCTTTCCAGCCCATATTGGTGAGTGTGATGTAATGACCATGGAGAAACGACATCCTGAAGTCACCATCGCGGAAATACATTCCACTCCTCATTCCTTCAGGATTCTGATCAACAAAGCAGAATACACAATCGTTGGCGCATTTGCGGATACGCATGTCTTCGAACTCCAGGCCCAGGTCATCATCCAGATCTTTTTCCAGGTCGTACTCCACCAATTCACCGCTTTGACGAACTTTTATGCGGATCCGATCATCGGACACCTTAAAGCGGTAATCAATGATATCCTTTACCCGGGATCCGTCGATGGCTTCAATCTTATCGCCGGGCTGGAGGCCCAATTCGGCGCCCAGACTCTTCTTTTCTACAGATATGATCTTCATGAGGGGCGGAAATTACAATGAAGGATGTGTTAATTCAGCGTGCGAACTTTGGAGAGAGCGGGCGATGAGAATCGAACTCACGTC
The DNA here is from genome assembly GCA_950063985.1 of uncultured Fidelibacterota bacterium. Lineage (GTDB taxonomy): Bacteria > Fidelibacterota > Marinisomatia > Marinisomatales > TCS55 > UBA2126. The sequence continues at coordinate 39 of CATMBH010000200.1, read as the reverse complement.
ACGAGCTTGGGAAGCTCGGGTAATAACCATTATACGACG
>CATMBH010000199.1:0-3226 GCA_950063985.1 uncultured Fidelibacterota bacterium | reverse complement strand
CTTTCAGTATTTTATCGGCGAAGATATACATGGCCATATCCGGACGACCCCAAGGCCCATATACGGTAAAAAATCTGAGTCCTGTTGTATGCAACCCATATAAATGACTGTAGGTATGTGCCATGAGTTCATTCGCCTTTTTGGTTGCTCCATATATGGATATGGGATTGTCCACCCGGTCATCTACCGAAAAAGGGGTTTTTTCATTCCCGCCATAAACGGAAGAACTGGATGCGTAAATAAGTCCAGCCACATGGTAATGCCTGCAGCACTCTAAAATGTTCATAAACCCGGTTATATTTGCCTGGATATATGCATGGGGGTTCTCCAGACTGTATCGAACACCGGCCTGGGCCGCAAGATTCACAACCTTTTCTGGCTTAAACTGTTTGAACGTTTCAGTAAGGCTGTCCAGGTCAGATATGTCTGATCTGGAATAAGAAAAATTTTCATAGGGCATAAGCTCATCCTGGCGGGCCTGTTTGAGTTCTGTATCGTAATAGTCATTCATATTATCTATGCCAAATACGTGATGACCTTCATCTAAGAGGTTTTTGCATAAATGCATGCCGATGAAGCCCGCACAGCCCGTAACTAATATTCTTTCGCTATTCATTTATAAATATACAATCGAACCACTCTAATTTAACCCGTTTATTAATCGCGACCTTGGCTACTAAAATATGTCCATGGGGTGGAAGCTATTTCTATTTGATGAAAATAAATTACGTAGATTTTAGTCTGAGATAAAGTTTATTAATAAATTTGGCTTATTCTTCCTGGACTAAATGCATCTATATGTGGTTGCACCCAATGATTCATCGACAAGATTTATTCCTTTCTTTTTTTATGAAATAATACGTCAAAGGGAAAATAATTTTAAACTACCCTTACAACTACTTGTAAATATAATAAATAATACACGGAAGATATAAAAGAAAATTAATTCCATAAAGTATTGTTTTTTAATAATATACATTTAACAACTACCATGTAGTCCAAGTTGCTATAGTGAGGTAATCGAGGATAATTGAGAGGATGTTTATTACTTTTTCTTTTTCGGCTTTTTTTCTGGTTCAGGTTCAGACGCCAGGGGTTGTCCACCAATTTGGGATTTACCAAATGCCAGGATCGGATAAAATACAAAAGGGATGAATATGAGACCCATGGCAAACACAATCTTTTTACCAAATAGTTTGGATACCTGAAGTGCCGCAAGGATATATCCTACAGGGATAATTAAATAAATGGCGATCCACCAAATTGGTTTCTGGACAATTTTGGTAAAAACAAAAATATTGAAAAAAGGAACCAATGCCTTCCATCCTGCTTGTCCTGCTTTTGAAAAGATCTTAAACCAGGATATCCAAATGATCAGGCAAAATAAAACCAGGACTCCCGCTGTAATCATTATATACAGATCGGGGATAGAAGACAATCCGATTGAACCGCTGGTGCCTGGCTCAGTTGAATCAGGCGAATCAGGTAAAACATCATCTATTAACTCTTTTTGCTTTCCTTGAAATGAACCAACAGTTTTCACTTTAAATGCAGCAGGCGGTGTCATATCATAAGTGATCTCACTGTCATCAGAAGTTTCATCAACCAATTCACCCACATTTCCTGCCATATCATTGAATTCAATTGCCATGGGAATTACACCTTCTGTATCCGATTCTGTAAACACATGAAAAAAGGTGAACGTAAGACTGTCTTCCGATTTTCTTATCGCTTCATTATGATCGAGAGTTACGTTCAGGTCACGAACAGGTTCAGACGCTGTAAACTGAAGAAAAACCGAATCTCCTTTTACAGCTAGTGATGTGTCATATTGGTTAGATGTAAATAATATAATATTATCCAATTCTGGTATTGTGCCATCCTTGGTTATGATTTTTTTATCCGATGTGGTTGTAACTGGCTCCCCTGGATTTTGTGCTATATCATTAAACCTGATTTCAAAAGTGATAGGTCCATCATCTGCTTCTTCTGCAGGGTAAATCGTTTTCCAGGATTTTTCAAATCCAACCGCTGCAAAATCATCCCCATTTATCTTGAATAGAGGCGGATCAATTGGTTCACTTGCGATTAGATCAAAAGTCAATGAATCGGCAGGCATGGCCAGACTTGGGTCTAATGAATTACTGGATGTCACCATTAGGGAGACGATTGTTGGAATGGTTTCATCAATAGTTAGGACACTATCGCTTACTTCCCCTAATATGCTGTTTCCTGCTTTATCCCAGATCTCCGCAATAAAATGAGCTTCTCCACCTTCTTTAAATCCTGGCATGGACTCAAATACATTATTCTGGATTGAAATTTCTTTTAGATCATCTATATCCCGTTTTTCAATGAAGAAAGGATCTCCAAGGTCAGAGAAGCTTTTCCCAGCATTAAAGCTCACCCGAATTTGAATTCGTCCCCCTTTTAAAGATTCATCATCCGCAAGAGGGACACCCACATTCACATCCGTTGAAAGGCTGTTCCAGTAGATTTTGGAAGCGGTTGCTTCCTGTCCAGGTAAAAAAGAGAATAAAAGGAACGTTGAAAGGAGAACGTGTCTCATGGGATTATTTCCAGTCAGTTAGGAATCCTTTTGCATCTGATTGTTGTTCAAAATCTTCAACCGGTTCATCTTCAGACAGTGGCATGGCTATGAGATCTAATAACAATTTTTTTGCTTTTTCTTTTTGCCTATCTTTATGTAAAGCCCGGGCAAGATAAACCGTCTGCGATGGTGTTACCGTTCCGGTTTCATACGCTTTTGTCAGAAACTTGAGTGCTTCATCATTACTGGGCCAAGATAGGATGAACGGGATATATGGCGATTTAAAATGAACGGCTCCCAACATAAAATATCCGCCGCCATTTTGATATTCAGGATCCAATTCAATTATTTTCTCAGAATGGGTTTTCATCAAATCAGATACTCCCTCCCGGGCTGCAGTTAAAATACCATACACTTGTGCCCAGCTTCCCAAATTAACAAGGTACCAATATCTAAATTCAGCTGAAGTTGGATATTTTTCAATATACTTTTCACCCAGGGCTTTGCCCTCATTAAAAATCTTTTTCTTTTCATTCCTATTCTGAACAGCAAATTCAGCTTTGTAATAATATGATTTCAATAAATATAAAGCAGCATCTTTTTCAGAATTGGGTGAAAGTAGTGCAGCAGAGAATTGTTCAATGGCTTTATCTATATATTCATTGGATGCTAAAG
>CATMBH010000198.1:0-3242 GCA_950063985.1 uncultured Fidelibacterota bacterium | reverse complement strand
GTTTTGTAATTCCTGTACAAGTGCTGTTGCTTGGGAAGAAGATAACAGTAATACATTATCTTTTATTAATTTACCTGTATTGCTGTCGAAATCTTTACCTGTAGCCAATCGTTTCCCATCTATTGTGATCAGCTCAGCACTAAAACCCTCTAAAACATCAGTTTCCAATTCAGCTTCGAGATCATAATAAGTAGCTGATTTAAATATTGCTCGCAACCGTTCACGATCAACGATCATTTTCAACGCCGCAGATTGTACGCGGCCGGCAGATAGAGATTCTTTCACAAAACTCATTGTTTTTTGCAGTGTATTCCATAATAAGCGAGACAGTTTATAACCAACCAAGCGGTCAATAATACGGCGAGTATATTGGGCATTAACAAGATCTAAGTCAACATCATGGCGTTGTTGCATGCCTTCGATGATACCTTCTTTGGTGATTTCGGTAAACTGCACTCTGGAAACGGAATCATTCACAATTTCTTCTGCTATGTGTGCGGCGATAGCTTCACCTTCACGGTCAGGGTCAGTGGCCAGGATCACTTCAGACGCTTTAGCAGATTTCTCCTTGATCTTCTTTACAATATCTTCTTTGCCCTCTATAACAACAAATTTGGCTGCGAAATCTTTTTCTACATCAACAGCCAATTCTTTGCGGGGCAGATCTTTTATGTGGCCGACACAAGCAAAGACATCATACTCATTACTGAGGTATTTTTCGATTGTCCGGGCTTTGGCCGGTGACTCAACGATTATAAGTGGTTTGCTCATATTTTTTTGAGATTTTTAAACTTCTTTCACGCGCGTATTATAATGTAAAATAAATTATAGAAAAGTCAAACGGTGAAATGTTTCACAAGATCATTCATGACTATTTCTTCCTGTTCTCCCGAGGAAAGATCCTTTATTTGAACGGTCTTATTTTTCAATTCTTCTTCGCCCATAATCACAGCTTTAACTGCACCGATCCTATTGGCATCGCGTAATTGAGCTTTTAAACTGCGCCGCAATGTATCCATAATAACGTAACATCCTAACTCTCGCAATTCATTTGCGATAAACAACGCCTGGCCGCTTGCAGATTCAACAAGGTTGATCAAATAAACTGTATTTTCTTTTGCGTCATCTTTACCAATATCCATGGACAATAGTATGCGCTCCATGCCGGCGGCAAAGCCAATGGCAGGAGCTGGTTTTCCGCCCAATGTTTCAACTAGACCATCATAGCGGCCCCCCCCGCAAATGGCATCCTGTGCTCCCAGATTACCGGAAATAAATTCAAAGGTCGTCCGTGTATAATAATCCAGGCCGCGAACCATTTGATGATCCAGTTCGTAAAGAATATTCAATCCGTTTAACAGATTCTGTACTGTACTAAAATGTTCCTTGTCATCTGCTGTCCAAAAATCAGTAATAGAAGGTGCATCAGCTATGAGCTTCTGCTCTTCAGGATTTTTTGTTTCCAGAATTCTTAAAGGGTTTGATTCCAACCGTTTTTGGCTGGTTGCTGATAAACTGTCCTTGTGTGGAGTTAAATAATCTTTGAGCGCTTTTGTATATTTATTACGGCATGTACTTGAACCAAGGCTATTCAGTTTTAAAGAAATATCTTTTAATCCTAATTCGGAAAAAATTGTATTGCCAACCGCTATAATTTCTGCATCTTGTTCGGGAAAACCTGATCCGAAGGTTTCGATACCAAACTGGTGGAATTGTCTTTGCCTGCCTTTTTGAGGTCGTTCCCTGCGGAAAAGGGGACCAATGTAGTACATACGCTGCAGCGGTGACTTGCTCCCCAGATTATGCTGGATGTAGGCGCGGGCCACAGGAGCAGTCAATTCTGGACGTAAGGTTAGGGAACCACCAGAGCGGTCTTTCCAGGAATACATTTCCTTGGAAACAATATCGGTGTCTTCACCTATACTCCTGGAAAACAAATTTGTATTTTCAAAAATAGGTGTACGAATCTCACTGTAGCCGTAACTGGCAGCAACGTCATGAATAACACGTTCCAGTTCCTGCCAGCGAACGCTATCTTCCGGAAGAATATCGTGAGTGCCTTTGATCGTGCGATGGGTCATGGGTTAAAGAGTCATATTCCTTACTAAGTTTTCTGCATTTTCTTTATCATTTTCAGGAACATATAGCTTTGCTACAGCGCCGGGTACATTCACTAGTGTAATATTGAATGCTGATGTAAAAAAATCGGATTTCAGAAAAAAAGGTATATTATTATTCCTCAAAATTTCACCGGACATTTCACCAAAGATTTTTCCAGGGAATTGACCTACTTCAACCCATTCAATTTTTTCCAGGGGCATATCTTGTGATTTTTCATCCACAAGGGTAACGTTGCAATCAGCGCAGATCTTAATTTTGTGCTCGTATTCGGTTTTGCACTGGGGACAGTATTTAAAATCTGTTTTTACCATTGTTGAATTTGCGATGTTTTAGTTAGAGAATGAAAAAGGAATTAAAAAGGCACGATGCGGTTGTATCCACCACGCTGCTCTATTTTTAAATCCCGCAATGTGGGTGACTTGACATTGATTCTTAAATAAAATCCGGAAGCATACCCGCTTGGCGTCCAGTCTATAGCCAATTCCCAACAATGAAGGTCTCGATAAATGGAAAAGCGATGACTTATGAGTTCATTTTGCATAAGATCAAAACGTGCAGAATAACTCACACGCCAGTTTTTGGTAATATGTAAGCTGGAATTTGTATTGAGCCAGAATGTTTCTTTCTTCAATGCCGGGTTACTTTGCTGCAATGAATAGCCTACACTAAAACGTGTACTCCAGAGTTTACCTTTCGAACCGCCGCTATTTTTTGACAATGGAGACACAACAGCAACGCTGTCTTGCAGAGCAGTCGTATTAGATGTATCTGCAGCTGCATTTTTTGTGCCCATCCGTTGACCGGAAAGCTGAAAACCGGTAGACAAGCTCATCCGTGTTAAGCGCGGTAAAGGAATTCCTTTTTCAGATTGTCTGATCTTATTCACTCGCTGGTTCAGACCTTCATCATATTCATAAAAATCATGGGTCATGCGCAAGTCAACATTCGATGGACCGATTTTAGAACGAAGAGAAGATGACAGATTGCTAAATTTGAATTGTTCTGCAACCATATTATAACTGGTATTCATGCGCCAAGAGAATAGATTAATTATTTTTTCTTTATCAAATGATTCAAAACCACGTAATGCTCCATACCAACATCCAGCTATAATACTAATA
>CATMBH010000197.1:0-3271 GCA_950063985.1 uncultured Fidelibacterota bacterium | reverse complement strand
AAAAATGATTTTGAGACGTATAACAACGTCTATGCTGAATATTTCAAAGACAACCAACCGTGCAGGACAACGGTTGAAGTATCATCTTTGCCCACTCCCATTGCTATAGAATTAAAATGTATAGCAACAATTGAATAGGAAAATAAAATGTCAATAACATCACCAATTAACTTTCAAAAGTGGATCGCTGAAAATAAGCATCTCTTAAAACCACCTGTTGGGAATCAGGTTGTCTATGACGGGACGGATTTTATGATTATGGTTGTTGGCGGCCCCAATTCACGAAAAGATTATCATGTCGATACAGTTGAAGAATTCTTCTACCAATTGGAAGGGGATATGCTGTTGAAGGTCATGGATGATGGTCAGCGGGTAGATGTGCCAATTAATGAAGGTGAAATTTTTCTACTTTCGCCAAATATACCTCATTCTCCACAGCGGTATGAGAATACAGTTGGGCTTGTAGTTGAATACAAACGGGCAGAAGGAGCTTTGGATGGCTTTCAGTGGTATTGTGATGAATGCGATGAGCTTCTATATGAAAATTTCTTTGTATTGGAAAATATAGTTGAGCAGTTGCCGCCTCTATTTCAAAACTTTTGGGATACGATCGAGTATAGAACCTGTGAAAAATGCGGTGCTGTACAAGAACCTCCTAATTAGCAATCAAATTTGAAAATAGATATACATACTCATATTCTTCCTAGACAATGGCCAGACTTAAAAGAGAAGTATGGTTATGGAGGCTGGATCCATTTGGATCATCATCAGACCGGTTGTGCGCGCATGATGAAAGATGATCATTTTTTCAGAGAAGTAGAATCAAACCTCTGGGATCCGGGAGAACGCATGTCTGAATGTGAAAAACACGGTGTTGATGTCCAAGTACTTTCCACGGTTCCGATCATGTTCAGTTACTGGGCAAAAGCAGATGATGCCCTGGATATTTCCAAATTACTAAATGATCATATTGCAGCAATCATTGCTGAATTTCCCAAGAGATTTATAGGTTTGGGTACTATACCATTACAAAATGAAGGTTTGGCTATCAGAGAATTGGAACGTTGCACAAATGAATTGGATTTAGCTGGTGTACAGATTGGTTCTAATGTAAATCAGTTAAATTTGGATGCTGATGCACTGTTTTCAGTATTTGAAGCTGCGCAAGATCTGAATGCAGCCATTTTTGTCCATCCGTGGGATATGATGGGCGAGAGCGAAATGAAAAAATACTGGCTGCCGTGGCTGGTGGGTATGCCAGCAGAAACGAGTAGAGCTATATGTTCCTTGATCTTTGGTGGCGTATTTGAACGTCTGCCAAAGCTTCGCGTAGCCTTTGCCCATGGCGGCGGCTCGTTCCCCGGAACAGTAGGACGTATCCAGCATGGTTTTGATGTACGTCCGGACTTATGCGCAGTTGACAACAATGTTGCCCCAAAAAATTACCTTGGAAAATTCTGGGTGGATTCCCTTGTCCATGATACAGATGCCCTGGGTTATTTGATCAAAAAAATTGGTATTAATAAGATCGCTTTGGGAACTGATTATCCCTTCCCGCTGGGTGATCTGGAACCCGGAAAACTCATTGAGTCATCCAATTATTCAGATGAGATGAAAGAGAAAATGCTCTCAAGAAATGCCCTGGACTGGCTGGATCTGAATCACAAAAATTTCAGCTAATGTATTGTTCAATAGAAATTGATAACCGTCTTTATCACTATAATACGGATAACTTTTATGATTTATCCATACCATTGGATTTTGAAGGACCTCAAGCCAATTATTTCGATGTTGAAAAAGCATCTGCCACACCCTTCAAAAGTGATGCTGTTATTGGGGATACAGAGCAGGGCGGAGGTTGCAACTTCGATGTGGTATCGTTCATACCTCATTGCAATGGCACACATACAGAATGTGTAGGGCATATTGTGCATGAAGATATTTTTGTAAATCAATTAATCAAGGATTCATCATTCCCCGCCACACTGATCACTGTAAGACCAGAAAACAATGTTATCCATGCTGATCAGGTTAATATAGAAAATGTATTCAATACAGCCATAATAGTCCGTACGCTGCCCAATGCCGATGAAAAACTGTCAGCGACATATGATGCTGAAAATCTCCCGCCTTATTTTTCAAATGAAGCCATGCATAAAATTGCTGCAGTGGGTATACAGCATTTACTCGTGGATATGCCGTCTATTGACTTGGCTTTTGATGAAGGCAAACTGGTTAACCATCATTTTTTCTGGAATGTAGAACAAGGCAGCCATGATCTAAATGGAAGTACAGCTTCATCAAAAACGATCACTGAAATGATCTATGTTCCCAATGATATTTCTGATGGTAGATATTTACTCCAGATTCAAATCACAAATTTTATGAGCGACGCCGCTCCCAGCAGGCCTATTATTTTTCCCCTGGAATTATCATGAATTACGAAGCATCTTTATCTTTTGCGAAACAAATGGATCAAAATGATCCATTAAAAGACTACCGCAACCGGTTTCATTTTCCGCAACAAAATGGACAGGATATCTTATACTTCGGTGGCAATTCACTGGGACTGATGCCCAAAACAGCAGCAGCCATGGTCAATGAAGAATTAGATGTCTGGGAGAAAAAAGCAGTCATTGGCCAGCACGCACACTGGGAAGCATACCATGAACATTTAACCGCAGCCACTGCACGATTAACGGGAGCGAAACCTTCCGAAGTGGTGGTCATGAATGCCCTGACAGTAAATCTTCATATATTATTGGTTTCCTTTTATCAACCCACAGCGAAGCGAAATAAAATCGTCATCGAAAAAGGCGCTTTTCCTTCAGATCAATATGCAGTGGAGTCCCAGATCAAATTCTATGGCCATAATCCAAAGGATGCATTAATTGAATTAACTCCCCGCGATGGTGAAAAATGTCTGCGTACAGAAGATATTCTAAAAACATTAAAAGAAAATAGCGATTCCATTGCTACTATATTGATTGGTGGAGTCAATTATTATACAGGTCAGGCCTTTGACATGAAAGCCATCACGAAAGTTGGACGAAAAATCGGTGCTTATGTTGGCTTTGATCTGGCCCATGCTGCAGGAAATTTGTTATTGAAGCTTCACGACTGGGATGTGGATTTTGCTGCGTGGTGCAGTTACAAATATCTCTGTGCAGGGCCAGGAAGTCCCGGTGGTGTGTTTATTCATGAACGTCATGGTAACTGGGATGGTCCGCGTTTATCGGGTTGGTGGGGGCATGACAAGCAAACCCGATTC
>CATMBH010000196.1:0-3389 GCA_950063985.1 uncultured Fidelibacterota bacterium | reverse complement strand
GATGTGTAATTTAGCTCCGTTTGCATGACCATCTAAAGCACTTGCATCTAGGATAGCATTTGTTGCAGTTGTATCATCATCAATATTAACTAAGATAGTAACTATACCACCTACAGCGCCAGATACGCTTCCCATTGCAGTATCTCTTAATGTTCTTGTTGCAAAAGCCATTATAATCTCTCCTTAAATTGCTAATATCTCTTTTTCAAAGTAACCCATGAGCTCTTTCTCTGGAACTTTATATTTTTTAGAAATGGTTGATAGACTTTCCCCGCGACGCACCTTATGTACTATATATTGAGGTGCAAACCGCTGGACTTCTGGTAGCGCATTGAAATTTGCGGTAAACTTGTTTGCGGTACCTTTAGGAATCCGCAATGTATAAGGACCATTTTGTGGCGTAGCAGATTGGCGCAGTTCAGGGTTGTAATACTGCATCGTTTTTAAACTGGTGCCAGCGGAACGAGCTAAAACGGATAGATCGGCACTTTTTTCTAATTCGACAGTATCAAACTCAAAAGGTGCTTTGCGTTTTTTAGAATAGGTTTCAAATCCATATTCTTCTGGATTCCTAGCGATGATGGCTGCTGCCAGGTAATAAGGAATATAATTGCGTGTTTCACGGGGAAGTGTATGGAGTTGCCAAAAATCGGATGTCTGGTGTAAGCGTATAGCACGGTGAACACGGCCGGACCCGGAATTATAGGCTGCCAGCGCCAGGTACCAATGGTCAAATTCCTCGAATAAATCTTTTAAATGGGCACAGGCAGCGTAAGTGGATTTGATAGGATCACGGCGTTCATCCACATACCAGTCCCGTTTCAGGTCATAGATTTTTCCTGTGGAGTATATAAATTGCCATATACCTGCGGCGCTGGCTCTTGAAAAAGCCTTGGGATTTAAACCGGACTCAATCATAGCCAGATTCACCAATTCTTCAGGCAATTCCTGTTCAGTCAGAATTTCATTGATCAAACCACCATATTCATGTTTGCGGTCCAGCCAGATCTGAAATTGCTTTTTTCCCTTTGTCTTAAAATAATTGATGAATTGGTCCACTGTTGTGGTGCGCACCAATGGAATGTGCCCATCCCTGTCATCCACCACTATGAACTTGGTGTTGCCCATTTCCATTTCAACGGGAACGGATATATCTTCAATCATTTGACGGGCAAAGGCGGCAGTTATGGGTGCATCCGTTAAATCCAAGGTTGTCAAGCGCTGGGTGTAAATATCATTTAAAGAAGCAATGAATCGATCAAATTCTTCCTGGTCCTCAGCAGTCTTTTCTCCCAATTGATCGGCTTCACCTAGCAGATCATAAATACGATCCAGGTAATAAATCACTTCCAACGTATCCTTGTGTACATCGGCAATCATGGCTTCCGTCAAAAGCACTTTTACATCCTGAAGTAACTGCGGTAAGCGGTTGACAGAACCATTGCCATTGGTGTAAAAATCATTTACAACTGATCCATTTTCAGAGCTCTTCAATTCAACAGAATCGTTGCGGGTGGCATCCTGCCCGAGCAATGGAACTGCCAGTAGATTCAGTGTCAGATAAAATCGTGTAAATTCTTTAATCATAAGGTTTTAGGGCAAATTTTGGAGGGCAAATATAGACGACAATACAAGGGTCAGTCAAGTGATTTACTTGCTAAAATACTGGAAATTATATTTGAAGTGCTGGTCCCCTCTACATACGGTATTATTTTAATTTCACCACCTTTAGCAAGCACGGTTTCACGGCCAACTATATCTTCTTCCTGATAGTCGCCACCTTTTACCAACACATCCGGCTGGAGTTCAGCAATTAATTCAGCGGGTGTTTCTTCATCAAAAACAACAACTGCATCCACCACCGCCAGGGCTTGTAGGATCGCAGTCCGGTCCACTGCGGATTGCAAGGGTCGGCCATTACCCTTCAACTTCTTTACGGAATTATCACTGTTCAGACCAATGATAAGTTTGTCTCCCAGTGCAGCTGCAGACTGCAAATACTCAATATGACCACGGTGCAAAAGGTCAAAACAGCCGTTTGTAAAGACTACTTTGTCCCCAGCGGAATGCCAAGTGGACACTAACTCTGCTGCTTCAGTTCTGGTTATCATGACATGCGTTCCGATTCTGACACAGGAAAGAATCCTTTTCCTGTAACAACTGTTGGATAAATATTTATTCCTGTGACCATGATGATTTCAAATTTACGACTTGCTGGCGAAGAGATTCAGTAACTGTATTCCGGTCATCAATAGACAAACCTGTCGTAGGCACCGGGTGGCCGATTACCAAGCCAATCGTTTTTGGATGAATATTGAATGACCCTTTCTTGATCACATCAAATGTTCCGCAAATAGCTACGGGGACAACGGGGAGACCAGTTTCGATAGCTAAAACTGTACCCCCTCTTTTAAACGGTTTCATCTGGCCATCCAATGACCGTGTACCTTCCGGAAAGATCATAATAGATCGGGGATATTTTTTTAAGGAATCCTTTGCAATATCCATGGAAGCCAGTGCTGCCTTATGGTTTTTCCGATCAACAAAAATATGCTTGCCTAAAACCATGGCCCAACCTAGAAAAGGGATTTTTTTCAATTCTGTTTTGGCCAAAAAAACCAATTTGTGGGGCAATGCAGCATACACCAATAAAATATCAAAGGCTGATTCATGATTAGCAGTGAAAACATATTGCTGGTCAGGGTCTAAATGGTCAAGGCCATTTACTGTATATGGTATACCGCTGATGAATAAAAGTAATTTAGACCATTGTTTTGCGACCCAAGCAATAGGTCGACCGCTCCAATCAAAGAAGGAAAATATGATACCGATGGTTGCCCAAATGGGTGTCCAAAAGAAGATGTTAAACAAGACCCAGATGGATCGAATCAGCCTAACACCTCCGTTTTCATATAGGGCTGTAAACATTTGGGAATGATAACTTTACCATCGGGAGTCTGATAAGATTCAAGCAAGGCAATCATCAGCCGTGGGGTGGCTACGCCGGAACCATTGAGAGTATGTACATAATCCGTTTTATTGTCACTGGAACGTCGATAGCGAATGTTGCCACGTCTAGCCTGGAAATCTTCAAAATTGCTGCAGGATGATACTTCCAGCCATTGTTTTTCCGCTGGGGACCATACTTCCAAATCAAAACACTTGGCCGCGGAAAAACTCAAGTCTCCAGTACACAGTTCCTGCACCCTGTAATGCAAACCAAAGGATTGCAGAATGGCTTCAGCATTGGCCAACAATTGTTCCAGTTCATCATACGATTTTTCAGGTCTGACAAACTTGACCATTTCCACTTTATTGAACTGATGTACACGCAATAAACCCCGGGTTTCTTTCCCATAGGATCCTGCCTCTCGCCGAAAGCAGGCTGA
>CATMBH010000195.1:0-3431 GCA_950063985.1 uncultured Fidelibacterota bacterium | reverse complement strand
GCGGACGTGACTGGAGTTCAGACGTGTGCTCTTCCGATCTCACAATAAATCTTCCCTTCGTTTTGAGTCGGCACATATTGCACATGGATCATCAACTGTAATCCCACCACAGATAGTACAAGTTAAAATTTTTGATTTAACATCCATAACTGCCTGGGCTAATTGTACTGCCTGTTCGTTATCAGATTTTAACACATGAAAAGCCATGCGTTGGGCAGTTTTTTTGCCAATACCAGGAAATTTGGCAAAGGATTCAATCAATTTTTCGACTGGTGGTGGAACAAAACCCATTACATTCCCAGGATATTTAATCCGCCTAGCATATTGCTGGTGACTGCACTCATACGCGATTGAGCTTCATACTGTGCTTTACAAAGCGTTTTATTTACAGTTGTTATAATTACGTCTTCCAGCACATCCTTATCTTCCTGCATCGCCTGAGTCTGTTTAAACATTTTACTCATATTACCTTTATTGAACATGGGTATTCCTTATCTTAAAATTTCTCCATCAAAAATTTCAATGACACGATTGAGTACCGGATCACCTTTAGTTATAATTCCGGGAGCATCAGGAATTTCGTGCTTGATTTCTTCTTGAATATCTTCATTAAACAAGAAAATTATTCGAATACTCTGATCAAAAATTTCTGCAAATGTATTTTCAATTAATTGTCGATTCCGTTCAAGTCGCTCCAAACTGAAACGAGGTTGATCCACGACAGCTACATCAAGTATTTTATTATTTAACTCCATGGGCAATGTATGTTCCAATACCATAGCTACAGATGTTTTTATACTACCGATTTTTGTAATCATTTGGTGCCAATTTGACTTGATCGTTTTTAAATCTAATGCCCCATTTACTTTATTCTTTTTTTCAGGATTAGCTGCTTCTTTTTTTATAGGTGCTGATTTTTTTTCAACTTTCTTGTCATCTATTATATTTTGGGATGAAACAGATGTAGGCATTTTCTCTATCACTTCAGGAATCTCGTATTGAACTGGTTTGGATGCAGGAATGTTTTGGGTACGGTTATTCAGCATGTTTTCTATTGATACACACTGATCCATCTCCAGCATTTTAAGCAGATTCATTTCCAAAAGAATTTGTGGTTGAGCTGCCCGACGTAATGTTGGTTCAAGTTTACTGAAAACTTGAGAAAATCGTATAAGATCACGACGTTCCCAATTTTTAGCTTCAGCTGTATAACGTTCCTGAAGTTCTGGATTGACTTCTAAAGATGATTCAGCACCTTGTACAGTACCGATCAATAAATTGCGTAAATGCTGATTTAATCCATTAACAACATCTTCCAAAGGTGTTCCCAAAGAACGAATATGTTTGAGAACCTGTACCAAGCTTTCGGCATTCTTCTCCTTTATAGCTGTGGTTAAGTTAAAATATAAGTCATAAGGGATAAGCCCTAAAATGCTGGAGATTTGCTCAAATTCAATTTTTTCACCAGCAAAGGAAATTACTTGATCCAATATACTTAATGCATCGCGCATACTGCCATCGGCTTTTCTACTGATGGCTGCCAAGGATTCACTGTCATATTTGATCTTTTCTTCGTCTAAAATGTATTTCATGCGATCTGAAATAATCGTCGAGCTTATGCGGTTAAAATCAAAGCGTTGACAGCGGGATATGATCGTTGCCGGCATTTTATGGATATCCGTTGTACACATGATAAATTTGCCATGGGGCGGCGGTTCTTCTAATGTGCGTAATAAAGCATTGAATGCCTGTGTCGTCAACATGTGTACTTCATCAATTATATAGACCTTAAAATTAGCATTCATGGGCGAAAACTTAATATTTTCCCGCAGGTTACGAATTTCATCAATACCGCGGTTTGATGCTCCATCAATTTCCAAAACATCCATACTGCGGCTTTCCGTGATCTCTCGGCAGTTTGAACATGAGTTGCATGGTTCATAATCAACAGGGTTATGGCAATTCATCCCTTTAGCCATAAGTCTGGCCATTGTTGTTTTACCTATGCCTCTTGGACCGGTAAACACATATCCCTGGGCAATGCGCTCTTTTGCAAACGCATTTTTCAATGTTTGCGTGACATGATCCTGACCTACAACATCGTTGAAGGTCTGTGGACGCCATTTTAATGAAAGTACTTGATACGTCATGGTTTCAAATTTTCGATGGCCGTGCACCATAGTTTGACCCATCTGGAAACAACATCCAAGCAGCAGTTAACTCCATTCCAGAGATCCACCGGCACATGAAAGCGACACCTACCGCTGCTCCCTTCCGGGCCTGACGGGATTAAGTGGGCAGTCATTGCGAAGGGTTGAAATATCAACATCACTTACACCTTTTCTGTGGCACAGCATGAGCCGCACTATGGCTATTGATCCTGCTTTAGCGGATTGCAGGTTACAGGGCACCGCTACCTCCCCATCTAGCACGACCACATTTTCAAAAATTATCTACATACTATCGGTTGTAGATGAGTGGAGCCGATCGGGATCGAACCGACGGCCTCAGCATTGCGAACGCTGCGCTCTCCCAACTGAGCTACGGCCCCAATTTAGACTATGAATTTAGCGGAGGTTTATGACGTCAGGCAATCTGACAATAAGATATAATAGAGAATAATTTGTTGATAGTGTAAGGTTTATTTTTTTTCTTTTTTCTTCCTTTTGAAAAAACCTAATTTCTTCTTTTTAGGTTTCTCCTCTGATTTTTCTTCAGCCTTTGCTTTTCCCTTTGGCTTTTCTTCTACAGCTTCTTCCTGGGTTTCTAACCGTTTTTCCCAAGCACTTGATTCTCCAAATTGAGATTCTTCAGGACTAGTTGATTCAGCAGGCTGTTCTTCATTACGATGTTCCCATAATTTTTTAAGTTCATCACGTTGATCTTCAGATTTGGCCTTTAAATCTGCTAAAATTTCAGCTGATTCGTTATGGAATTCATTAACTGTCTTTTCTAAACGCTCGGCAAGTTCCTGCTGCATGGGTTCACCATGTCCTTCGCCAACTTTTTCAAGTAAAGAGTCAACTTTCTCTTTCACAAATTTTTCTTCGGCAGTTAATTCTTTTTCCTGTTCGAATTTTTCAGCCATTAAGCCTCCTATTCACTCCTTTAATCTATCCATTTCTTCTGGTGTTAGTGCAAAAAATTTCTTGGGAGAAGTTAACACATTAAATGTTTGGAAAGCTTCACTTCCTGCCAATAATCCTGACATGGCTCCTAAAAAACGATAATGCCAGATGCTGTCAATATACGGTCGTGTTTGTTCATTCCATCCTTCGGCCAAAGCTAATCCGGCTAACGCTGAAAAAGCATATAATGGATATTCCCAGCTGCTCCGATTTTTAATTGATTCCCGGTACGAGATAGACTCCATATCCCAAATTGGAATCTTTTCCAACGAAACCGGAGTTTGAATGGCTAGCATTTTATCA
>CATMBH010000194.1:0-3449 GCA_950063985.1 uncultured Fidelibacterota bacterium | reverse complement strand
AGTCTGCTGTTTGAAAAATAAATACCGCAAATCAATAGAAACAATGGCTCCAGTCGTGACCCCGCATGTTACTACCCGTCCGCCATTGCTCAAAACTTTCATGGATACATCCCATGTTGCAGACCCCACATGTTCAAAAACAACATCTACTTTACCGCAGAACTTCTTGACTTCTGCAGCTACATTGTCATTATAATGATGAATGACCAGGTCCGCGCCGAGATCAGTTGCAAACCTGCATTTTTCATCCGATCCTGCTGTTGCGATAACATTACATCCGACTATTTTTGCAATTTGAACCGCCATATGGCCTACACCAGAACCTACGCCCCATACCAGGACATTTTCACCCGGTTGAATTGCTGCGCGCTTAACCAGCATTTGGTAAGCCGTTTGCCCCACCAAAGGAAAGGCAGCTGCTTCTGTAAAGGAAATATTATCCGGTTTTGGCTGCACACATTTTTCATCCAATACAATAAACTCGCAATTGGTACCATTGGTTGATTCGCCGAGGATACCCATATTTTCACACATATTCTCTTTTCCAGCCTGGCAGTTCCGGCATACACTGCAATAAACCAAGGGCTGCACGATCACTGGATCTCCAACTTTAAAACAATCAACACCTGCACCAACTTCACATACATTCCCGGCACCATCACTGCCCATTATCATAGGTAATGGTACACCGGGAATTCCATTTCTAACCCAGATATCAAGATGATTTAGGGCTGATGTTTTTAAATGGATGCAAATCTGGCCGGGCCCCGGTTCCGGTACGGGAATTTCTTCAACCTGCAGGACTTCAATCCCCCCGTGTTCATGAATACGGACTGCTTTCATTTATCAGCTAAAAACAGTTTTTTATCGAGGCTTAAATCACCAGCGCCAGCCAACATCAGAGCAGCACTTGCAAAGGCATAGAGCAAAGCCATTTCAGGGCTGCCTTCACCTGTGGTGATATGCATATTTACACCCACGAGCATTGTAATCATCAACAATCCGGCTGCTACGCGTGTGCCTAAACCTATCCCAATCAAAAAAGCGCCAATCGATTCAGAAAATGCAGCCATAAAACCCCAGAATGCCGGTAAAAAAGTTATGCCTAAATGTTTCATTCCAAATGTTCCGATTCCTGCCCAACGATCAGGGCCGCCGGTGATCTTATCCCAGCCATGATTTGTGATTATCAAATAGGCAACACCAATTCTTAACACAAGTAAACCATAGTTACGATATTTGTTACAATCATTAAATGATTTTGAAAAAAATTTATTCATCATCTATGTCCTTATACTCAGCATCCTGGATATCCATTTGTTGGTAGTCTGTTTTTTCTTTTTTACGCGGTGTTTTTTGTACCAGGCGGATATTTTTATAAAATTTGTAACCGGCTAAAACCAATACCAGAATTAAAAATGTTTTTAACATGAATTATTGTGAAACAGGATTGAAAAACTTTGTACCCGTCACGGGCTGGCGGATGTAATTGATCACTTCATCCAAGTCTTCCTGATTATGCACAAAGTCAATGTTATTGGTATTAATTATCACCAGTGGAGTATTCTGGTAGCGGAAAAAATATTCTGTATAAAGCTGATTCAGGGCATTGATGTATTCTTCCGATATATTTTTTTCCATATCACGACCCCGGCGGGCGATATTGCGCATGAGTGTATCTGTATCTGCCTGCAAATAGATCACTAAGTCTGGATTGATCACATTTTTTTCCAGCAGGTTAGCCACTGTATCATATAGCGTCATTTCTTTTTCATGCAAATTCAGTGATGCAAATAACCTGTCTTTAACAAACATATAGTCCGCAATGAGCAGGTTATGAAACATATCTACCTGCCGTAATTCCTGCTGCTGCTGATAACGCTGCAGTAAAAAGAAAAGCTGTGTCTGGAATGCATAGCGTTCGGGTTCTTCATAAAAATCGGTTAAAAATGGATTCTCACCAAACCCTTCAAGAATAAGCCGTGCTCCCAATCGTTCTGAAAGTAGTTTAGCCAGGCTGGTTTTACCCACAGCAATGGGACCTTCAATGGCCACATAATATAAATTTCTCATGCGTTTTTTTCCATAACATGTTTGGTCACATTGGATGGATCCGGGCAAAGACTCAATAATTCTATTACTGTCATTTTGAAGACCGGAACTGTAAAATCAGGATCAAGTTCAGCCCACGGTACCAATACAAACTTACGATTCGCCAAATCAGGATGGGGAATGGTTAATTGCTCTGTTTCTAAAAATGAACTTCCGTATGTCAGTATATCAATATCAATGGTGCGTGGTGAATTTTTTTCACGTTTGTCCGGACGGCCCAACAATTTTTCCACATTGCGGCAGGCATCAAACAAATCAAAAGCAGAAAAATCCGTTTCATAAGCAATAACCGTATTTAGAAATTCCGCCTGATCTGTATTGAATAAGGGTGGACAGTTATAAAAGGATGCATTTTTAATATTATTAATTTCATGATATGTGGATAGTGCAGTAATCGCACTGGCAAGATTTGATTCACGGTCACCCAGATTTGAACCTAATGATAAAAATCCGGACTTAGGCATAGTCTTCGATTTTACGGGAAATTTCCACTTCTACTGTATCCAGCATACCATTGATGGGCGCATGGGGTTTACGCACCCGTACTGTTATTTCAGAAACAGCAAAACGTGTTAAGGTTTCTCTGGCGATGGATTCAGCCAAGGCCTCGATTAAATAAAATTTGTCTTTTTTTACACACCCGTCTACCGTTTTATATACAGCTTCATAATCAACGGTTGCTTCTAGGTTATCTGTTTTGCAGGCACGTTTGAGATCAGTCCTCATTTCCACGTCCACTTCAAATTTACCGCCCAGGTGTTTTTCCGAAGCGCTGACACCGTGGTAACCGTAAAACTGCATGTTCTTTAATCGAATGATACCCATGAGAAAAATAAAGTTACTCTTCGTTATGTTCTCTAGTCAACGAGTAGTAATAAAAAAGCCCTCCCAATTTATCGGGAGGGCTTTTTAGAGAGTTATGATTAGAATTACATCATTCCACCCATGCCACCCATTCCGGGATCTCCCATTGGGGGCATTGGCGCTTCTTTTTCAGGAATTTCAGTAACAGCAGCTTCTGTGATGAGAATCATACCGGCAATTGAGCAGGCATTTTCCACAGCCACACGGGCGACTTTAGTAGGATCAATGATACCGGCCTTGAACAAATCCACATAACTTTCATCACGGGCATCGAAACCATAAGCACCTTTTCCATCGCGTACATTTTGTACGACGATAGATGCTTCAGCACCGGCATTTTCGCAAATCTGACGAATGGGTGCTTCAAGGGCACGACGTAAAATGTCCACACCCACTGACTGGCCGCCTTTAAGCTTCAATTTATCCAGAGCATCCTGTGCTCTCAAAAGAGCCACACCACCACCGGGGATAAT
>CATMBH010000193.1:0-3451 GCA_950063985.1 uncultured Fidelibacterota bacterium | reverse complement strand
ACATATTTCAATGCTGCTTCATTAGATCGCCGATCACCTCGCAAATAACCGGCAAGTATGAAAGATGTGATGGATACGATCTCAATAGATATGTATACCATAATCAAATCAATGGCCGATGCCATGAGGAACATACCGAAAACCATTACGGCTATAAGCGCATAGTATTCTCCAGTACGATAGCCATCCAGTTCATGCGTACGCTGGGAAATGAAAATAACCAAGATTGTTGAAAGAATAATCAGGGATTTGAAAAATGTCGCAAAGGGGTCAAAGGCAAGATTATCCATGAACAGTGTTGTAACTATTGCACTGTCCTGAAAACTAATCGCCGCCTGGGTGAGTATCAAACCACCTAAAACCCAAAATGCTGTTCGGCCAGATTCTTTGTTAGAATAAAACAGGTCTACTACGATAGTTAAAAGTACCGTAACCGTAAGAATCAATTCCGGCCAATACAGACTTAAACTTTGTAGATTGCTCATACGATTTTAATATAATCCAGCTATACCGCCCATATTAGCGACTGTATCAATGATAACATTCATCGTACTGCTGATCAGATCCAGAAAGGGTCGCGGATACACACCAAAAAACAAGGTTATCACTGCCAGCGGAATGACTGTAAAAAGTTCCATCCTGTTGATCTCAGGCAATTCCTTATACTTCTCGTTCAATTCACCCATGAAGATGCGCTGAAACGCCCAGAGGAAATAAGCCGCATTTAATAAAATCCCAAGTGTGGCGGCTATAACAATTGCTTTGAATACAGGGAAAGCGCCAATGAGACACATGGCTTCACTAACGAATCCTGAAAGTCCGGGCAAACCAAGACCGGCAAAAAAGGCAACAGCCACTATACCTGAATAGATGGGCATTTGAGTTGCCAGTCCACCGAAGCCTTCAATATCCCGATGATGGGCTCGATCGTAAATAACGCCCACAAGGATAAAGAGCATCGCTGAAATAGTGCCGTGATTAAACATCTGGAAAACAGCACCACCCAATCCCGCTTGTGCTGCCAGTAGATTATTACCATTCACTTCACCGGCGGCAATCACAGCGGCCATCCCGATGAGCAAGTAACCCATGTGATTAATACTGGAGTAGGCTACGAGCTTTTTCAGATCTGTCTGGGCCAGTGCACACATAGCACCCCAGATGACATTGATGAGTCCCAGCACTGCCAAAGCGCCGGCAAACCACCAGACGGCAACCGGCAGCATAGTGTAATTGATCCGCAAAATACCATAAACACCAAGTTTCAGAAGAATTCCAGCTAAAATAACTGAAATAGCTGTAGGCGCTTCTACGTGAACCAGGGGCAGCCAGGTATGAAATGGAAAGATAGGTACTTTGATGGCAAACCCTATAAACAGCATGACCCAAATAACCTTTACGGCGCTCATCCCCCACCACATAACACCATTAAGCGCTGTGGGCGCTGTCTGCATAAGCAGCAGCATATCAAATGTCCTGTCACACGCAAAATACAAAGCCAGGATCGCAATCAGCATGAGAACAGAACCAAACAATGTATACAAGAAAAATTTAATAGCTGCGTATTCCCTTTGGGGCCCCCCCCAGATGCCAATCAGGAAATACATGGGCAGCAGCATCACTTCCCAGAAGACGTAAAAGAGAAAGAAATCCAATGACAGAAAAACACCTATTACACCCGTATCCAAAAGCAGGAAGAGCGCAAAATATCCTTTGTGGGCACGGGAAATATTCCAGCTAACAAACGTACCCAGGAAAAATAATAACCCTGTCAATATGACCATGGGCAGGCTTAAGCCGTCCACACCTAATATATAGGTGATATTGAATGATGGAATCCATTCCGCTCGTTCCATAAACTGGAAACCGCCGTTGGCCAGATCAAATTTGCTCCACAATAGCAATGTCAACAAAAATTGGATACCGGTGGCAACAGCAGTAACAATTTTTATTAAGCGTATATTTTCCCTGGGGATCAGGGCAATCGCTACCATACCAATGACAGGAATCCAGATGATCCAACTTAGCATACTTGTATCCTTTCCTCTTCCTTTAAACTTTCAAATCTTTTAAAATGACTGCACCAGAACAATGACAACAACCCCAAGCAGCGCAAACAATAAATAGTTCTGCAAACGTCCTGTTTGGAGAAATTTTAACGCACCGCCAGTGTGGCGTACGCTGCGGCCGATACCATCTATAATTGTCTGGTCCAAACCATCGTAATCCATGCGGCCGGTAAAGAACGAGAAAACTTTCGTTACGCGGCCAAATCCGTTAATGAAATATTTGTCGTATAAATCCCAATCGATGTACGCCACAAGACTGGAAAGCTTTAAAAATGGTTGATAAAGAAACCGATTATAGTTCTCATCGAAAAAATATTTATTCAAGGATAAGTTATACATGGGCTTAAGTTTTTGCGCCCAGTCATCAGCAGAGATTTTTTTCTTAAAGTACATACTCCAGGAAAGGAAAATCCCTAATGCGGCAACAATAAGGGAAATGGCCATGGCTGGATAATGGGCATGGTGAATTCCTTCAGCAATAAAGTGAGACGTTGGATTTCCCGGCACAGCCGCATCAGACGCTACGATGAGTTCAGTATACCAGCCATGATCAGAAAAGGGGTTGAAATAGGGTAATGTATAAAAAATGAAAACACTCAATGTGCTCAACAGGATCAGTGGAAAAGTCATTTCCCTGGGCGATTCTCGGATATCATCATAGAGTTCGGCCATCTGCGGTTTGCCGTGGAAAGTCATGAAAATCAAGCGAAACATATAAAATGCTGTAATGACCGCTGCACCAAAACCGAAGACCGGCAAAAGGAAATGAATCGGTTGGTGTGTTGCAAAAGATAAAGTACCGGCTAAAATGGCATCTTTGGATAAAAACCCGGAAAACAGGGGTACACCGGAAATGGCCAGGGTGCTGATGAGCATGGCCCAGTATGTGATGGGCATTTTTTCCTTGAATCCACCCATATTGCGCATATCCTGGGGATCGGTTTCATGGTCATGCTTTTTGTGAAGAGCGTGATGCATGGCGTAAATCACCGAACCGGATCCATAAAACAAACAAGCCTTAAACATGGCATGGGTGACCAAATGGAAGAATCCTGCAATATAGGCTCCGGAACCCACAGCAAGAATCATATACCCCAATTGACTCACAGTTGAATAGGCCAGCACTTTCTTGATATCATTCTGGGTGATGGCAATCGTTGCTGCAAAAATAGCTGTAAAACCACCGACATAAGCCATCACAATCAACGCGTCAGGCGTAAACAATGGAAATAAGCGTACACATAAAAACACACCGGCCGCAACCATCGTTGCCGCGTGCATCAATGCTGAAACTGGTGTGGGACCTTCCATGGCATCCGGCAGCCAGATATGTAATGGAAACTGGGATGATTTTCCCATGACACCTAAAAACAATCCCACAC